>NZ_QGDU01000015.1 GCF_003149045.1 Fibrobacter sp. UWR4
TGTAGATGTAAAGATAGCCTACGAATGGGAATCGGAATCGAGAGAATCATCTAGCAAGGCTGCCTAAATGCTTCCACACATGTTGATGATGCCTCATTTTTCATAAAAATTTTCATTTTACGAAAAAAAGGTGTTGATTATTTGTTGAATTAAAGTTATTTTATAGACAATAAATTCACAACAACCATAAGGAAGAAGAAAAATGGCTACTGCAAAGAAGACCGTTGCTAAGAAGGCTGCACCTGCTAAGGCTGCTGCAAAACCCGCCGCTAAGAAGGCTCCTGCTAAGGCTGCTGCAAAGCCGGCTGCTAAGAAGGCTGCCGCTAAGCCCGCTGCAAAGCCGGCTGCCAAGAAGGCTGCCGCTAAGCCCGCTGCAAAGCCGGCTGCTAAGAAGGCTGCCGCTAAGCCCGCTGCAAAGCCGGTTGCCAAGAAGGCTGCCGCTAAGCCCGCTGCAAAGCCGGTCGCCAAGAAGGCTGCCGCTAAGCCCGCTGCAAAGCCGGTTGCCAAGAAGGCTGCCGCTAAGCCCGCTGCAAAGCCGGTTGCTAAGAAGGCTGCCGCTAAGCCTGCTGCAAAGAAGCCCGCTGCTAAGAAGGCTCCTGCTAAGAAGAAGTAATCTTCTTAACCAAGAATTCTCTCTTGTAAAAGGTTCTCCGCATTGCGGAGAACTTTTTGTTTTTCTATTTTTACGCCATGATTTCTGAAAAAGACCTTGCTGAACTTGAAAGCGTCCCTTACGAGGAACGCATTACCCGCGTCGAAAAACTTCTGGAAGGAAAATCCGAACCCCGAGCATTCGAATTGGGCCTCCTTCTCGCCCTCAAGATGGGCCAGGAATTGCGCCAGGGCAAGGAACTTGGAAGCGAATCCGGAGACCTGGTCGCCAGCTGGGTGGGCAAGCACCCGGATTCCATCGTAGAAGAGGCCATTGCACTGGCCAAGGAATTTCTCACCAACCCCGCCTCCCTTGCCGAAAAGATCAAGGCGGGCGTCATAAAGAAGGCGGAAGAAAAAGCCGCCGACGCAAACGAGAATAAGGCCGAGGACAAGTCCGAAGATGAACAATAAGCTCATCGCCACCGTGGACATTGGAAGCCATAGCTGCATCATGCTGATTGCAGCTTTCGAAGACGCACCCAATCCACCCTCCCCTGCCCCAAATCAGGAAGCAACGACCGAATCCGCCGATGCTGCGGAACCCGCTATTGCACCAGCCCCCCGCCAGATCCTCGTCCCGAAACTTCAGAAAGTTGAGGTTTGCCGTCTGGGCGAAGACATTTACGAGACAGGTTCCATCAGCGAGAAGCGCATCGAGGAACTGACCCGCATTATGACCAAGTTCCGCATGGATCTTCACGCACTGGGCGCCGACCTGAAGGCTGCCGCCGCTACGGAAGCCATGCGCAAGGCGGAAAACTCCGAAGTAGTTCTTGACGCTATCGAGAAAGCCCTCTGGGTTCGCCCCCAGATCATCTCCGGCGAACAGGAAGGCAAGCTGACCTTCCGTTCCGTCCGCGAATGGCACGGCAAGGACATTGTCACTCTGGACATTGGCGGCGGATCTACGGAACTTTCCAATGGGGAAACAACCTTCTCCATTCCGGTGGGCGCCCTGAAGATGTTCAAGGAAATGGGTCCCATCCCCGGTCCCGAATACAAGAAGTTTGTAAAGGAAGCCTTTAAGGACGTTTCCTTCAAGGGCATGACCAAGAAACAGGTCTACCTCATTGGCGGTACAGGCACAGCCCTCGCCATGGTCTACCTGAACAAGCAGGTCTTTGACTACAAGGCCATCGAAGGCCTGGAACTGACCATCCGTGATCTGGATGCAGTTACCACCCGCATTACCAATCTTTCCAAGGAATTGCGAGCCATGTTGCCCGGCCTGGAAAACGGCCGTCACGACGTCATTATCTGCGGGCTGTTCTGGCTCAAGTCCCTTCTGGAAAAACTCCGTGTGGAATCCTTCCGCATCAGTACCGCCGGTCTGCGTTTTGGTTTACTCTATCCCCCAGAGGCTGAACCCGAGGAAAAACCCAAGGCAAAACGAATCCCGCCCTGGATGAAAAAAGCGGAAACTTGAAATTAGAGACTAGAAACTAGAAATTAGAGATTAGAGGTTTAAGGGTACAGGGTACAGGGTATAGGGTATAGAGATTAGAGATGTTGGGAATACTCCATATGAAAATTTCAAGACGAAACTATCCAGAAATCAAAAGCATATACATCTTGACGCCCTAGCCCCTAGACCCTAGATCCTAGCCTCTAAAACCCCCTAGACCCTAGATTAGTGGTTAGTGATTAGTGGTCAGTGATTAGAGATGTCGGGAATACTCCATATGAAAATTTAAAGACGAACCTATCCAGAAATCAAAAGCATATACATCTTGACGCCCTAGACCCTAGACCCTAGACCCTAACCCCTAAAACCCCCTAGCCCCTAAAAAATATGCGCATCAATAAGTTCATCTCCCTCTGTGGAATCGCAAGCCGTCGCGCAGCAGAAGCACTGATCGAAGACGGCAAGGTCATGGTCAACGGCGAAGTCATTCGAGACTTGGGCCACCAGGTTGACGAAGACAAGGACCAGGTCATGGTAGACGGCAAGAAGGCTCGTCTCCCCAAGAAGACCACCACCATCATGTTCCACAAGCCCGCAGGCTGTGTATGCACCAAGGACGACCCCCAGGGTCGCCAGACAGTGTATGATTTTCTGCCGCCGGGATACCATAGCTTGAAATACGTAGGCCGTCTGGACTTGCAGAGCCGCGGTCTCTTGCTATTTACCGACGACGGGGAACTACTCCACCGCCTCACCCACCCCAGCTTTGAAATTCCCCGTAGCTATTACGTGTGGACCGACCGTCCCCTCAGCGAGCACGCCTGCCAGCGCCTGGTAGATGGCGTCGACATTCGTGAGGAAGGTTCGGACCAGGAAGAAATCGCTTTCGCTACGGACATCTATCTGGAAAATGGCTTTGCGGAACTTGTCCTGATTGAAGGAAAGAACCGCGAAATCCGTCGTATGATGAGAGCCGTAGGTTACGAAATTCGCGACCTGAAGCGCGTCAGCTATTGCCGCATGACCTTGGGAGATCTCCCCGCAGGTGAATACCGCGAACTGACCGCCGACGAAATGAACAAACTCCGTCAGGCAGTCCACATCTAGGAATCATCATGAAGCGCACTCTTTATATCGGGGACGTTCACGGCTGCGCCGACGAACTGGAACGCATCGTTGACGCATTCGGATTCGTTCGCGGTACAGACACTCTGTACCAGACAGGAGACATCATCAACAAAGGCCCCGACATGCTTCGCGCCCTGAAGTTTATTCAGGACAACGGAATCCTTGCAGTTCGAGGCAATCACGAGGAACATCTGATCCGCATGATGGCCACCGACGAAAGCGAATGGACCGAAAAGCAGCGAGCCCGATTTGCAAAGCTTCCCCTGGAAGATTGGCGCTACATTCTGGACGAAGTCAAGACCTGGCCCCTCTGGCGCGACACGCCCCACGCCCTGCTGGTTCACGCAGGCCTGGAACCCGGCAAGACCCGCCTGGAAGACATGGACCCCAAGGTCATTCTCTCCATTCGTGACTGGGATGGAAAACCCTGGTTTGAACAAGTGAAGTGGGAAAAGACCGTGGTCTTTGGACATTGGGCCAAGATGGGTTTTGTAGACAAGCGTCCTGGCTTTATCGGACTGGATTCCGGCTGCGTCTACGGCAAGAGACTTACAGCCTGGTGTCCGGAA
This sequence comes from Fibrobacter sp. UWR4, assembly GCF_003149045.1. Taxonomy (NCBI): domain Bacteria; kingdom Pseudomonadati; phylum Fibrobacterota; class Fibrobacteria; order Fibrobacterales; family Fibrobacteraceae; genus Fibrobacter; species Fibrobacter sp. UWR4. Next base: position 3,757 of record NZ_QGDU01000015.1, read on the forward strand.
GAAGACAAGTTCTACGAAGTTCCAGCCGCTCGAATCTACTCCCCCGTCAAGGATAAGGCAAAGACCGCTATTGACGCCCCCTGTATGGTCCCCGGCGACAAGCTTCCGGAAAACGAGCGTCCTAAGGATTTCGCAGACATCAAGGCAAGAATTGCAAGTGGCGACATCGCCATCGCGGACGACTCTCCCGAAGCACAAAAAATCCGTAAGGCCAGTCCCAGCATCACCGCCGAGTGGAGCGGGTATTAATGATGCAAAGGGGATTACCATCCCCTTTGGAACCCCCTACAAAAGAAGACGGCTTTCCAAGCAGAGCTTGGTTAGCCTTTTCTTTTGTGGTTGAGGGGAAGCGGAGCTTCCTCCTCAAGGGTTTCGGGATATAAAAAAGACCGACTCAAGGAGTCGGTCTTTTCTAGATCTTTTAATTGTGATTACTGGACACCGCAAGTAGCAGGAGCAGACAAATCAAAGTCAATCATGTCATCATCACACTGATCCACAGGCAACGATACGGTAACGTTAAAATCACCCGTAGCCTTAACACCACCAACAGTCATATTCAGTTTGCCTTTCAATTCCTGAGTCCAAGTGGTTTCGCAGAAAATCACACAAGGCTGACCAGAAACAGGAACCTTAACATGAACGGAGGTTGCTCCAGCAGGGATAGCAATCTTACCTGCGGCCTGATTTGCAAGAATTTCGTAATCAAGAATATTACTATCAATAGCCTTCACTTCGTCACATTCAACGAGTTGAACAGTGTTATCGTCATTAGCAACGCTCACACTGGGCTTCAAGGTCTGACCCTTTTCGGTGAAGGTGTGAGAAGCACTTTCACCAGCACCAGTAGCACCGGTCCAGGTGTAGCCAGTAATGTTAGCACCGACAGAAGTACAGCCCGCAACAGTCCAGCCAGCAATTCCACCATCAGCAACATCTGCAGTAGCTGCGGTAGCAGCACACTTACAACCAGTAATGGGAGCGCCATTCACCTGAAGGTCAGAGCAGGTCACGCTATAAGCAGCAGCACCCTTGGAAATGGAGACAGTAGCCTTAGCCAAACCGGAATTCATGTAAGTGATCGCACCGGTTGGAGAAAGGCCTGTAATCACCTCAGAGGGTTTAGAGGCATTAGCATCGAAGTTCCAGGTAAAGTCGTAGCCGATAATATCCTTAGCGGTCAAGCCAGCGGAGTTCTTGTTATTGAAGGAGAACTTCCAGGTAGTGGAGCCTCCCTTGGAAATAGGATTATCAACAGGAGCACAGGTACCGATATCGCCGGTACCACCCGGAACAACAGCGATGGAGCTAGAGGATGCGCCTCCCTGGGAGTCAGAGGAAGCAAAGACTATCTTACTGCTAGAAGATCTAAAAGTGGGCGCTGCTGCGGAGGAAGACGAGCCAACAACCGGCTGTTGCGGCTGCTGAGCAATAGAGGAGCTGGAAACAACGGGCGTTGAAGGAGCCTGGCCCATCAATCCGGCGCATGCGGGATCGCCCTTACAATCGTTAACGGCATTTACCATTATGGAGGTATCGTTGCTTTCAACGTAACCGAACATAATCGGGCCGTCATTACGTTCGTCGAATTCATAAACTTCGCCATCACCACAGGCAAGGAAAGTACCAGCAATAGCTAAAGAAGATAAACCAACAATAAACTTCTTATTCATATTAACCTCTTTGGGGCAAATCTAAATAATTCTTTTCAAAAACGAACACCTTGTTTTAATTTTTAGTGCGTCAAAACACTTAAAAACGCTTTTGTAAACTTTTATTTATTCATCCACCGAAATTTTACGCTGACCCGTAATAAACTGATGCACATACGGGTTGCTCGTATTCTTGATTTCATCCACAGTGCCCACTTCAATGATACGTCCATTGTAAAGCATGGCAATACGGTCCGCTACCTTAAACGCACTCACCATATCATGGGTCACCACCACAGATGTCACCCCAAGCTTGCTCTGCATATCCAGAATCAGGTCGTTAATCACGTCACTGGTAATGGGATCCAGACCGGTAGTGGGTTCATCGTACAGCAAAATTTCGGGATTTAGAGCGATTGCACGGGCAAGGGCCACACGTTTACGCATACCACCGGAAAGTTCAGAGGGCATCTTGGTGCGGAACTCCGGAACCAGGTTGATCATCTGGAGTTTTTCAGTCACCACATCCTGGATCTGCTTTTCCGTCAGTTCCGGATGATGTTCACGGAGGGCAAAAGCGATATTTTCGCCAGTGTTCATGGAGTCGAACAGAGCGCCCATCTGGAACAGCATACCCATCTTTCTACGGATGGTATGAGTATCAAAGAACTTCGGGGTACTGATAGTCACGCCATCCACGGTCACCTCGCCACCATCCGGCTGAAGAAGTCCGATCATATGTTTCAGGATCACGGACTTACCGCCACCGGACTTACCAATAATCACCATGGTCTCGCCACGGCGAATATCCAAGTTCACATCGCAAAGAACATTCTGGGGACCGAAGGACTTCTTCAGGCCCTTCAGGCGAATGGCAATATCGTTTGGGTCAATCTTTACGTTTGGCATAAGTTACCTAGAAGAATAGAACTGCGTCTACGATAAAGTCCGAAATCAAAATCATCAAGCAGCAGGACACCACCACGCTCATGGTCGCAAGGCCCACACCGCGTGCACCAGCCTTGGCGTTGACGCCATGATAGTATCCCAGCAGGAAAATCAACGTACCGAACACGAAGGACTTAAGAACCCCGGACCACAGGTCCATAGGGTCAAACAGGTACTGCATGCCGGTTGTATAAGTATATGTGGTAATATCCAATCCCAGGACGCATACAATCCAGCCTCCAATAAGGGCAAGGGCATTGGAAATAATGGTCAGGCAAGGAATCATGGTCACGAAAGCGACAAAACGGGGCAAAGCCAGATAGCGATAGGGTTCCAGTCCCAGCACCGTATAGGCAGCCAGTTCTTCCTTTTCCTTCATGGAGCCAAGTTCAGCAGCAATGGCACTTCCCACACGTCCCGAAAGCACAATCGCGGTAAGCAGGGGGCCAAGTTCAATAAGCACCATCTTACAGGCAGCCGTTCCCACAAATTTATCTGCAACCAGATTGTGAAATTCGAATTCAGCACAAACCGTAGCCACCATCCCCGTAAAGATGGAAGTGACGAACAGAAGAGGTAGGGAGGAAACACCCACAGAAATCATCTGCTTCACGATCAGGTTTGGATTCTTGTGAATATAGCGCAGCTGTTTCAAAGTATTCAAGAGGATACAGATCACTTCGCCCACACCGGAAATACCGGTGAAGATAATTTCACCAATCCAGGAAATAGGGCGTAGAATAAAAGACATCTTATAATCCTCGAATATTAACCAAAGTCTGCACCGCCGGGACCATCCTCAGCAAAATTGTATTCACCGCCATCCCCCTCGGAACCATAGCCGTCTTCAGGAGTATAATCGTAGAAGGTGGTGTATTCCGGAATGAAGGTCATAGGAATATCCTTCACGGAACCGTTACGGTGTTTTGCCACAATCAGTTCTGCGGAATGTTTGTCTTCTTCCTTATGGGTCTGGACAAACTTACGTTCCACAAACCACACCATGTCGGCATCCTGTTCGATAGAACCGGATTCACGAAGGTCTGAAAGCTGGGGACGTTCACGGCCCTTTTCTTCCACCTTACGGGAGAGCTGAGCCAGGGCAATCACAGGAATCTGCATTTCCTTGGCCAGAATCTTAAGGCCACGGGAAATAGCACCAATGGCCACGGCACGGTTTTCTTCCTTGCCAGTCTTCATCAACTGCAGGTAGTCAATGATCAGAAGGTCCAGCTTGCCCTTACGCTTCAGCTGGCGGGCCTTGCTCATCAGTTCCATAATGCCAAGGTCGGCATTATCATCCACATACAGAGGAGCCTGGTTGATAGGGGTGACCGCGGCAATCAGTCGGCGCTTTTCTTCGGCATTCAGGTAGCCGTTACGAAGTTTACTCTGGTCAATCTGGGCCTGGGAGCACAGAAGACGCTGGGCCAGCTGCACACCGTCCATTTCCAGGCTAAAGAAAGCCACATTCTGATTGTAGTTGATGGCTGCGTTTGCCGCAATGGTCAGGGCGAAAGATGTTTTACCCACACCAGGACGAGCAGCCAGGATAATAAGGTCGGAACGCTGGAGGCCGTTAGTCAATTCATCCAGTTCGGTAATACCCGTACGGATACCGGTAATACCATCCTTGCGTTCATTCAGGCGCTGAAGAAGGGGGGACACAAACTGGTCAATGGACTTGAGGGAGTCGCGGACCTGGTCATCCGCAATAGCGAACATGACCTTTTCCGCATCCTGGAGCACTTCGTCCGGAGCCGCAGCAGGATCCATCGCATTCTTGATAATGCCAGAGGACATCTTGATCAGCTTACGGAGGGTGGTCTTCTTTCGCAGAAGTTCAATATGCCAGGTCACATTAGCAGAAGAAGCCACCGTTTCCATAAGGGTAAATAGGTATTCACGACCGCCTACCAGGCTAAGTTTACCCATGGTTTCCAATTCAGAAGCCAAAGTAACCAAGTCAATGGGGGTCACTGCCTTATTCAAATTACAGAGGGCAGTCCAAATAATCTGGTGCGCTTCCAGGTAGAAGAACGACTCGTCCTTAATAATCATGATGGCTTCGCCCATCACTTCGGGATCACGAAGAATGCCGCCTAAAAGACAGCGTTCCGCGTCCAGGTCCATGGGGACCTGACGGCCTTCATACTGGTTCTGCTGGTTATCAAAATCTGGCATAGTCAATTACCCTTGAAATATAAATTATTGAATTGCGGTCTTTTGAAGACCACAACGTATAATCGCCAATATCAAGGGCTTTGTAAAAATTGCGGTTATTTAGCTGTAAAATAGGCGTTGCGAGGAATATGAACCTTCCAGGTGAGCCACTTCAGCTGTTTATCGTTTACCATCTGGTACGGGTCTACCAGCGGGCAGGTCCTGGTTCCGGAGAAGTCCTGATCGGAGCCGGCCAGTTCGTCAAAGTTCTTTGCCTTACCGAACAGTTGATGGAATAGAGGCTGTCCAAAGCACACCATCATTTCCGGCTGGATGAAAGACAGCTCCTTCATAAGCATCTTCTTGAGGGCGGTTTCCAGCAAGGGAGACAAGGCTCGTTCGGTGGATTTGAAGAAGTAAGTCACGCCCATGGATTCCTGGCCGATGTTCAAGTTGGCGAACAGTCGGACCAGCATCTCACCCACAGGGGACTGGAAAAATGCGGCAGGGGCCATTCCCGGTTTTGTCCCTGGAAGCAGGAACAGAAGTTTCGGATGTTCCGGACCCATATAGCGAACCAAGTTCGGCTCCTTGCTATAGAGCGCTTCATCCTTAATTTGTGTGTAGAATTCATCCAGGGAATTAGCGGATTCGAAAACAGAGGCGGAACGCTTTGCCACACGGGGTGCGGGGGCATTTGCGACGGCAGCACTGCCAAACATGGATCCCTGATTTCCATTGAAGGATGCCGGCTGTGGCGGCGGAGTGGGAGCAGAGTTCTGCTGCAGTGGAGCAGGACGCTGAGGAATGGGCGCCGGGCGACTTGCAGGAGTTGGCGGAATAAAAGGACGGGCTGGTGCCGCCTGTTTCTTTTCCAAGGCCCAAGGTTCATCCAGATAGAATTCGTCCAAACCGGCACCAAGGTCTACTTGCCCCTGGAGGTAATTGCGCAGCTCGCTAAAATCAAATTCGTCAGCCATTCAAACCTCTATCAGCACAAAAACGAAGGATGGTTTCTGCCAGGGAAACCTTACTGCCCATAGTCAGCGGGGGAATAGGCTTGCCATGTTCCACCAGGGAGTAGCGCACGTTATCACGTCCAAACCCGCTATCGGCAGCCACGGGAGCATTCAGCAGCAGGGCATCTGCACCGGACTTTTCAAATTTTTCGGCAGCATGCTCCTCGAAATGATCCGTTTCCAGAGCAAAACCGATAAGCACCTGACCAGGCTTTGCACGTCCCTCCTTACGGGCAGCGGCACAACCTCTCAGAATATTAGGATTGGGAACAAGCTCGATTGTCAATTGACTGCGGCTGTCCTTAATTTTTTCGTTGGCGGGTTTTGCAGGACGGTAATCAGCGACTGCAGCACAGTGGATGACCACATCCGCAGAAGCCAAGCGTTCCATAACAGCATCGTGCATGTCACAGGCGCTACGAACCTTGGCGACCCTTACGCCACCCGGGAACTGGGCTTCCATGGGGCCTGCAACAACTTCAACATCGTAGCCGTTGGCGAGGAAAACTGCGGACAGTGCAACCGCAGTTTTGCCGCTACTACGATTGGAAATGTAGCGGACCGGGTCGATAGCTTCTTCGGTACGGCCTGCAGTAATCAGCACTCTACGGGGCGCGGCTTCGCTCCGAGCATACGCAGGCAAGTCCTGCAAAGCAGTTTCTTCAAGGAATCCTTGCGCCTCGGAAACAGGAACTGTACCCGTCCCATTTTTCTTCTCGTAATTCGTACTTAGTAATTCATAATTCTCTAAGTATTCCACAATCTGCGCAGGCTCCAAGAGCCTTCCCTGCCCCACTTCGCCACAGGCCAAAAAGCCTGCAGGAGATTCTAGCACATGAGTGTGCTCAAATCCGCGAAGCATTTCAAGATTGCGTTTTACTGCAGGGGAATTGTACATGGCCACATTCATTGCCGGAGCAACAAAACGTTCGCAATCACAACTCATGAAGCAAAGGCTTACTGGATCGTCGGCAATACCGAAGGCAAACTTGCCTATCACATTGGCGGTAGCGGGCACCACCAGGTACAAATCCGCCCAACGGGGAAAATCAATATGCTGGAAGGGGCGCGCCTCGGCGGCTCCATTCTTCAGGTACACCGGGCACTTGCTCAGGCTGGCGAAAGTCAGAGGCGCCACAAACTGCGTCGCCGCTTCCGTCATGCACACGCGCACCTCAGCGCCCTTCTTTTGCAGCAGACGCAAAAGTTCGCAAGACTTGTAGGCGGCAATTCCACCAGAAACGCCAAGAAGGATGTGCTTACCAGAAAGATTCATACAGAAACTCAAGATAGAAATTTGCTCTCGGCAAATTTCACAACCTTATCGGAAACCAACTTCAATACGTATGCGGCCACCAGAATTACACCCAAAGTCGCGGCAAGAATCGCTAGGCAAAGCGGAGCACTAAATTCCACGGCGGGACGACCCAGGGCCTTTACAAAAGCCATTTGCAGCCACACGATGGCGATATGCTGAATCAAGAAAACGCAATAAGTCAAAGGCGCCAGTTTCTGCACAGTTTTCCACACCAGTGAGGACTCCTTGACACGTCCGCCAAAATTCAACACCCCAAGAAAAACGGCAATTCCTGCAACGGAACCAAGCAAGTCATTCTTAATGATTCCAACAGGAAGCATAACAAGGCTCAGTCCAAGAAACACCACCAAGGAAACCCACTTGACTGAAGGGGAACGCAACCTGGGCAACAAATCCATCAGCAGAAATCCCAGAACGAACTTTAACATCAAAGTGGCGGGAAAAACACTAATGTCCCATAGCCAACTGTTGGGCCAAACAAATTGCAAACCATAGCTGAAGCCCAGCACCACAAGTAAAGCAACCCTATTCTTCTTGTAAGCCCAGGCAAGGAACGGGAACAGCAGATAAAGCAAGATAATGGCCGCCACAAACCATTCACCACAGAAATAGTAGGACTCGTAGTCAAACAGTTTCAGATATCCGTCGACACCGGAAAAAGTCAGCAGCAATTTCAGTGGGTTTCCGGCAAAAAAGGGAGAACCATCAGAAATCCAGTGTCGCACCATGGCAAGCAGCACATACAAATTCAAAATCCAGAAAGGAGGATAAATCGCCTTCGCCCGCTTAAAATAGAAGGCAGGCAGACCGCCCACATTGCCGTTCCCGTACTTTCGATAAAGTAACGCACCGGAAAGCACCAGGAACATGGTAACGGCAACATTGCCAAAATCAAAATTGGGCGTTACGCAGAAAAAATTGACTATGGGAGAAAAAGGTCCGAAGCTATACTCGCAACCAAAGTGGTAAGTCACCACCCAGAACATGGCAAGCACACGGATGATATCAAATTCAAATATGCGGGATATCTTTGCGGAATGATCCATAAAACTAAAGTTAGCAAAAGCGGAAACAAAAAAGAAACCCCGCGGCATTCACCACGGGATTCCTTTAAGACCTTAAGGCCAGAAGCAAATTTTAATTAAGCTTCCTTCTTAGCGGACTTCTTAGCCTTGGGAGCTGCGTCACCGATAGTGGTGCCGTTTTCGCCCGGCTTATGAGAGTCCATCCAAGCCTTCAGTTCTGCGGATTCGCGATTCTTGAAGTAGTCGACCACAGAGAGGAAGATCTTGCGGTTGTTCTGATCGATTTCGGTAACAACGGCCGGAACTTCGTCGCCAACCTTGAATGCATCAGCAGGAACCTTGATGTATTCAGCGGTGAGCTTGGAAACGGGCACGAAGCCTTCGATACCTTCAGCCAGTTCAACAACAACGCCACGGTCAAGCATACGAACGATCTTGCCCTTGACTTCTGCGTTTACCGGGTAGGTAGAATCGATGGAATCCCACGGATCTTCGGTGAGGTGCTTCATGGACAGAGAAATGCGACGCTTTTCCTTATCGACAGCGAGAACGACGCATTCAACCTTGTCACCCTTCTTGACCATTTCGTTCGGATGGGTGATCTTCTTGGTCCAGGACATGTCGGAAACGTGGATGAGGCCATCAACACCTTCCTTGATTTCGACGAATGCGCCGAAGGAAGCGATGTTGCGGATTTCACCAACCACGCGTGCGCCCGGGGGAAGTTCGGTTTCGATAGAATCCCACGGATCAGATTCGAGCTGCTTCATGCCGAGAGAGATGCGTTCAGCTTCTTCTTCGACCTTGAGAACGACAGCTTCAACTTCCTGACCAACAGCGAGGATCTTGGACGGGTGCTTGACGTGCTGAGTCCAGGACATTTCAGAAACGTGAATGAGGCCTTCAACGCCAGAATCCAGTTCGATGAATGCACCGTAATCGGTGATGGAAACAACCTTACCCTTAACGATTGCGCCTTCGGGGTAACGTTCAGCGATGTCCTTCCACGGATGCGGCTTAAGCTGCTTCATGCCGAGAGAGATGCGTTCCTTCTTGTCGTTGAAGTCGAGAACCATAACTTCGACTTCCTGACCCAGCTGAACCATTTCGGTCGGGTGGTTGATACGCTTGTAGCTCATGTCGGTGATGTGGAGGAGGCCATCTACGCCGCCCAGGTCAATGAATGCACCGAAGTCGGTAATGTTCTTGACGATACCCTTGCGAACCTGATTCTTTTCGAGGGTTTCGAGAACGTCGCCACGCTGCTTGTTGCGTTCTTCTTCGAGAACAACACGGCGAGAAACGACGATGTTGCGACGAGCCTTGTTGACCTTGATAACCTTGAGGTCGAAATCCTGGCCGATGAGAGCGTTGATGTCCGGGATCTGACGGAGGTCGATCTGAGAACCCGGGAGGAAGGCGTCAATACCGAACAGGTCGACAACTACGCCGCCCTTGATACGCTTGGTGAGGGTACCCTTGACAACTTCGTTGTTTTCGAATGCAGCATGGATGCGATCCCATACGCGAACGAAGTCAGCCTTCTGCTTGGAGAGGATGAGACGGCCGTCTTCATCTTCGAGCTTTTCAACAAAAACTTCGATTTCGGAACCCAGTTCGAGAGAGTCAGAGTCCTTGAATTCTGCGCGATCGATCACGCCTTCGGACTTGTAGTTGACGTCAACGAGAACTTCCTGTTCGTTAACCTGGCTGATCTTACCAGTAACGAGCTTGCCCTGTTCGAGGCAGCCCATGCCTGCATACACGTCAGCGTTAGCCTTGCGGAAGTCAGCGCCGCATTCAGCTTCTGCTGCAAGGATTTCGTCGAGATCTGCCTGAGAACCGAATTTGAGATTATTTGCCATATTAGTTTGTTTTGGTTGCGGTTAAAAAAATTCAGGCTACGCCACTACACCTACGTAGTCGAGAATTTTTTGAACCTGTTGTTCAATTGAGGTTTGTGTAGTGTCAATTTCAATAGCGTCGTCGGCCTTCTTGAGGGGGGCCGTTGCTCGGGAGGAATCCAGACGGTCACGTTCGACCAGGTTCTGAAGTACGGCCTCCAGAGTCACCTGTTCACCGCGTTCGAGAAGTTCCTTATAGCGGCGTTCCGCACGGACCTTTACATCGGTGACCAGGAAAAACTTGTACTTGGCATTGGGGAAAACCACGGTTCCAATATCACGACCATCCAGGATGCAACTGGAGGTGGCGCCGATTTCACGCTGCTTTTCAGTCATGGCACGGCGGACGGACGGCAGGGCGCAGTAGATGCTCACATTGCTGGAGACACGCATACCACGAATATCGGATTCGTAGGAAACACCGTCAATGAGGATATGGTTTTCAGAATCAAAGCTAAGCTTGAGGTTCTTGAGCAATTCGTCCATGGCAGGACCTTCTTCGGCCGGGATACCCTTTTCAAGAGCGGCAAAAGTCACTGCACGGTACATGGAACCGGTATCCAGGTAGGTAATATTAAGCTTCTTGGCAATAATCTTTGCCGTTGTGCTCTTACCGGTACCGCTACCGCCATCCAGGGCGATCACAAAGTTTTCAGAATTACTCATAAGTGGGGCGAAATTTAGAAACATTCTTTCAATCGGTCACCACATTTCGTAGGAATAGATGGTGGCAACATGGTTTTCCAGGTCCCAGATAATCATTTCCGAGCCATCCTTATAGATGGTAAGCCCGCTACCAGCGTCATAAAAGTCAAAATAGCCGCCATGGCGATCCCAATCTTCATCGTAGGTCCCGTTCTCGAAATAGTACCCGTGGCCATCCAGATTTAGAGTCGCGTCACCAAACCCGTCAATACGAATGTGAACGACGTAAGCAGGACTTAGAGGTTCCACACGGCTGCAATCATGGAACCAGTCTCCGTCAACCAGGCATTCCTGTTCATAATAGTAGCGGAACGTCCGACTAAAGTGAGCGTCACTTAGAATGGGATCTCCCCCTAGATCGCCGCAACCACAGAACAAGAGGCAAGTGGCAGCCACGAAAAAAAACGGCACTTGAAAAAGCACCGTTCTTAACAGACTTGATGTAGGTTTCTTAATCGTCTTCGCCACCCACAGCACCGCCGTCAAAAGCTTCCTGAGCTTCGCGAACAGCTTCGTCGGTTTCGGAAAGTTCTTCCGGAGCCATGAGGTCACGAGTGCTGCCGTACTTACGCTTTTCTTCATCGGTCAGCTTGTTGGAGAATACGATTTCTTCCTGTTCCTGATTTGCAGCAGCTTCTTCTTCCTGCATAATCTTCTGACCCTGTTCCAGACGGCGCTTGATGCGTTCGTCTTCCATCTGCTTTAGGTTGGTACCAACCTTAGCCTGGTCAGCGGACATCTTGTTACGTTCGTTAGCTTCGTCCATAGCGGCCTTGATACCGACCAGACGACCACGGCCATCTACTTCCAGGCCCTGCTTACGAAGAACGGAAAGAGGCAGGCGGCGAGCTGCCAACATATATTCTTCCTTAAATTCGTAACCATCGGAAGTGCCGATTTCGTCAGCTTCATCCGGGGTGACGTATTCCAGAGCTTCCTGCCAGCGAGCGCCCTGCACGCAAGAGGTAAAGGCAACGAGAGCGTTGTCCAGAGCTTCAGGATCGTCAGACTTGGTTCCACCACATCCAATCAGAACCAAGGACATTAAAGAAAGATACACCAACAGTTTTTTCATAGGATTAACCTCCGAAAAATGAATCCCACGTAAAATATAACCATATTTTAGCATTTTTCCACATTATTGTACAATTTTTTACCTAACTTGTTGTTGTTCAATACAATCTACAGCGCAAAACATGACCGAAAACGCAGACATTTACCGAATCAAGAAAGACAACCGCGAAATTATTCTCGTGGGTACGGCCCACATCTCGCAGGCATCCAAGGAACTGGTTCGGCAGACCATCGAAACTGAAGCACCGGATACCGTCTGTGTTGAACTTGACGAAGGCCGTCTCGCTTCCATCAAGGACCCGGACCGCTGGAAAAAGACCGATTTACGCCAAATTATCAAGAACAAGCAGTTGGGGACCCTCATCGCCAACTTGGTACTGGGTTCCTACCAGAAGCGTATGGGCGACCAAACCGGGGTAAAGCCCGGAGCGGAACTGAAGGAAGCCGTAGACGTAGCCGAGGCCGCCGGTCACGAACTGGTCTTGGCAGACCGCGACATCAAGATCACCCTGAAACGCACCTGGGCATGCACCCCCTGGTACCGCAAGATGTCCCTCCTGGGAGGACTTTTCGGAAGCATTTTTGACAAGACCGAAGTCAGCGAAGAAGAGCTGGCCAAGATCAAGGAACAGGATGCGCTGAACTCCATGATGCAGGAGTTCGGCAAGACCTTCCCCGAAGTAAAGCAGGTTCTCATCGACGAGCGCGACCAGTTCCTGGCAAGCAAGATCAAGAACGCCCCTGGTGACAAGATCGTAGCCGTGGTCGGCGCAGGCCACATGCGCGGCATCGCAAGCATTATTGAAGAAGACAAGGAACTTCCGTCCGAGGAATCCATCTGTCTCATCCCCAAGGGAGCCCCCATCTGGAAGATTATAGGCTGGGCCATTCCCATCGCCATTATCGCAAGCATTATTGCCGTTGGCGTACACGCCGGTGCCGAAAAGGCTGGCGCACTTTCCCTCCAGTGGGCAATGCTCACCGGCGGCGGAGCCATGCTGGGAACGATTATCGCAGGCGGCCACCCATTGACAATTCTTGTAGCGCTGGTCGCAGCACCCTTTACGGGTCTTACGCCGCTTATTGGCGTCGGTTTCTTTACAGCCCTCACCCAGGTTTACATGCGGCCGCCCCGCGTTTCCGAAATGGAAACGCTCTCCGATGATATCTGGCAGGTGAAGCGTTGGTGGAAGAACCGTGTCACCCGAGTGATTCTCTGCTTCCTGTGCCCAGGCATTCCCGCCATCGTCGGAAAGATTCTCGCTATATTCAACATTTACCAGGCCCTTTAATCAGGAGTCCTCATGAAGCTGAACATCAAGGATTTCAAGATTGATCCCGACCAGGAAACCTTCGTTGAATTGAACTGCTTCGAAGTGAACCAGACCACGACGCTGACCTGCAACAACGACTTCATTTCCTGTCGAATGAATTCCTTTGGAAGCAAGGTCCTGCAGACAGTCCCCCTGAAATCCATTACCGGAATTTTCCTGCAGTTCCAACGCGACACCAAGTTCCTGGCAGCTTTCTGTTGCTTCATAGCAACAGCCATCGCACTTCTGGTCATTGGAATTTGCGTGGGTTCCAGCAGTGCCGGTCTATTCATCATGGCAAGCGTGAGCCTGGTCCTCAGCCTGACCTGTCTTCTGATTTTCTTCCTGAGCAAGACTATCCTTCTAGGTGTGCAGAACGGATCTAGCGATTTCGCTATTAAGATTTTCTGTAAGCCTACTGCAGAAAACGGACAGAAGAAATTCGAGGAAGCCATAGAGCTCATCCAAAACAAGATGTTCATGACCAAATAAACGGTCCGCCAAAGTAAAACAAAACTTTTGAGAACAAGCAAAACTACTCTTTTAGGGGTAGTTTTCTTTATTTTTACAAATTTTTATAAAAATTCTCGTATTTACCTATTGACTCAGTTCATTTTTTAGCATATATTTTGAGAAAGTTTTTGAGAACATCAAAACTAAAAGGGATGTGAGTATGAAAAATTTGACTAAAATCGCAGCAGGCGTGGTTCTGGGAACCCTCTTCGCAACTTCAGCCATGGCCTATGGCCCCGCACTTCCGCTAAGCGGTTGGGCAACACAGAACGGCGGCACCACTGGTGGAGCCAACTACGGCACTGTCACCGTGGACAATGTGAACGACCTGAAGTCTTACGCCAAGGCCGGCAACAAGACCATCTACATCAAGCCGGGTACTTACGCAGGAACCATCGAAGTGGGCAGCAACGTCACCCTCTACGGCTATCCGGGCGTCGTCATTACCCAGCCTTCCAAGGGCAGCGGCATCAAGATTTCCGGTTCCAAGAACGTCATCATCCGTAACGTTTCCGTACAGGGTGTAGGCGCCGTGGACGAAGATGACGAAGACTGCCTCCAGATCAACCACGAATCCAAGAACGTGTGGATCGACCACGTCCATGTCTACGACGGTCACGACGGAAACATGGATATCGTGAACCAGTCCGACTACATTACCGTTTCCTGGAGCAAGTTCACCTACACTTCCAAGTCTAAGAACCATCAGTTTTCCAACCTCTTCGGCAATAGCGACTCCAAGACTGCAGACGCAAACGCCCTGAAGATTACAGCACATCATAACTGGTGGGGCGACGGTGTGAAGGAACGCATGCCCCGAGTTCGTTTCGGTCAGGTTCATGTGGTGAACAACCTCTATACCAGCAGCGCCGCCAGCTATTGCGTCCGCGCCGGCATGAAGGCAAACATCCGCGTGGAAAACAATGTGTTCATCGGCGTCAAGAATCCCCTGGATTACAACAATCAGTCCAAGGAAGATGCCAAGGTATCCATGATTGGAAACTACTACGAAAAGACTTCCGGAAACACCACGGGCCAGGGCACCGCTTTTACCCCGGCTTACAAGATGAGCATTACCGACGTCAGTACCCAGGCAAAGGCCTACGCTCTCCGCGATTCCATCCAGGCATACGCAGGCCCCACCCTCCCCGCTCCGGGTTCTAGTGAAGTCACCCCCATGTCCTCTAGCGCAACGCCTAAGAGTTCCTCCTCCGTTGTCGTTCCCGTCGCAAGTTCCAGCTCTGTAAAGTCCTCCAGCTCCAGCGCAAAGTCTTCCAGTTCCACCGCTCCCGTTACTGGCGAAGCTACCCTCACCAAGCACGGCGTGGGCAGTTCCACACAGACCGTTGCTGCAGGCGCTGCCATTGACGAATTCTACTTCACTATCGCAGGTGCTACTGGCGCAACCGTCAAAGGCCTCCCCGAAGGTGTAAGCGGCACCTTGAAGGGTTCCGACTTCTACATCTCCGGAACTGTTTCTGCAAACGCTCCCGCAGGCGATTACAAGTGGACCATCACCACAACCGGCGGAAACAATACCGCAACAAAGAGCGGGACCTTTACTGTTACGAACGATTCTGCACCTGCAGCATCCTCCAGCAGCGTCACTCCCGAAAGCAGTTCCGCAAGCGTTCCTGCCAGCTCCAGCGATGTACAGCCAGCATCCAGCAGCACTCCGGAAAACGAGCCCGTAATCGAATCCAGCAGTTCTGCAGAAGAACCTTCTGTTGAATCCAGTTCTTCCGTAGAAGAAGACCAGGCAATTCGCCAGGTTGCAGCCATCAACTTCAAAGTTTCCATCACCGGCCTCACCCTGGTCGTGCATGGGGCTGCCGGCAGCACCCTCCACATTATGGACATGCAGGGCCGCCACATTTTCGGACGCTACATCCAGACAAACAACTTTGATGTAACCCTCCCCCATGCAGGCTCCTACCTAGTCCGTGTGGGCAAAACAACCAAGAGAATTTCTCTCAAGTAAGAAAATTCCAACAACCAAAATCAAAATTCGGCTCCACCCCTAATAAGGTGGAGTCTTTTTTTATATTGTCACCAGCCATGTCCAAGGTCATTCTGTTCAACAAGCCTTTTGGCGTATTAAGCCAGTTTACGCCGGAGTCGGGCCACCCCGCTCTGGACACCTTCGGCTTTCCGCCGGGAGTGTACGCCGCAGGCCGCCTGGATCATGACAGCGAAGGGGCTCTCCTGTTGACCGACAATGGGAAGCTCATCAAGAAATTGCTGGATCCAAAATTCGAACACCCCCGAACATACCTCGCCCAGGTCGATGGACAAATTACGGAAGAAGCCGTGGGCAAGCTCTGCAAAGGCGTAGACATCAAGGGGTATCACACCAAGCCCTGCCGCGCGCGAATCGTGCCCGCCCCCGATTGGATTTGGGACCGCAATCCGCCGGTTCGCTTCCGCGCAAACATTCCCACCAGTTGGGTGGAGCTCACCCTCATCGAAGGCAAGAACCGCCAGGTCCGCCATATGACAGCCGCCGTGGGATTCCCCACCCTTCGCCTGGTCCGCGTAAAAATCGGCAACATCCCCCTGGGTGATTTGCTGCCAGGTGAATGGCGGGTTGTAACGGAGAAAGTGATTTAATCCATTTGCGGAGAATGTTACAAATATCCACCGCATTTTTGCGGCGAATATTTTATATATTTACCGCATGCGAGTGTGTCCGAAATATATCTATCAGTACAAAAGTTGGCCAAACTTCACCTGGGATAATTCAAAAATACAGGTTTTACTTGGGAATGTAAGGCACCTGCAAGGGAAGATTTTCGGACAGCTTAGCGCCCTCGGATTTTCACTTCAAGACGAAGCTTTACTCAAAAGCCTGACCGAAGACGTGGTTCGCTCCTCAGAAATTGAAGGGATCGCCCTAAACTATGAGCAGGTTCGTTCGTCCATTGCAAGGCAACTAGGTCTAGAATTCGCAGGCATGGTCAATTCAGACAGAAGCATCGACGGCATCGTCGCCATGCTCCTTGACGCAACACAAAACTTCAAGAAAGCGCTTACCGCCAAAAGATTATTCGGATGGCACGCTTCCCTCTTCCCCACTGGTTTCAGCGGCATCTACAAGATTGACGTAGGCAAGTACCGCAAACACGAGATGCAGGTGGTTTCCGGAGGCATCGGCAGAGAACGAGTCCATTACGAAGCCCCTATGCCAAGCGTCATCAAAGCCGAGATGGACGTATTTCTAAAATGGCTAAACGCAAACAACATGGATTTGACTTTGAAGTCAGGCATAGCTCATTTTTGGTTTGTAGTCATCCACCCTTTTGACGATGGTAACGGACGCATTGCACGAGCCCTGTCAGACTATCTGCTAGCACAATCCGATAACTCCGAAAAACGCTTTTACAGCCTGTCGGCGCAAATTCTCACCGAGAAAAAAGAATACTATCGAGTTCTTGAGCTAACTCAGCAAAACGATGCGGACATCACCGAATGGCTTGTCTGGTATTTGAATTGTCTGAAGCACGCCCTGGAAAATAGCGAGAATAGCATCGCCAAAATACTTAATAAAACCCACTTCTGGGACCGCATCAAAGACGTGCCTATCAACGAACGCCAGCGCCTAATGATTAACAAACTGTTAGAAGGTTTTGATGGAAAATTAAAATCATCCAAGTGGGCAAAAATCACAAAATGCTCCGAGGACACTGCCCTCCGCGACATCAAGGATCTTGTCTCAAAAAGTATCCTGAAGCAGGAAGACGCTGGCGGCAGAAGCACCAGCTATATGCTGGTAGAATAAGGCCCCTTCCGGGAAACGCCAGAAATGACCTTGTCGCTAATGAAAACGATTCTGTCTATGCAAAAAAGCCCCGCCGGTGCAAACACGAACCGACGGGGTTAATTTTACTGGATCCTTCGCGACTTCGTCGCTCAGGATGACGCTGTATTAATCAATTACAGCAAGCCCAACGACTACTAAAGGAGACCCTTAAAGAAGTCGTTGCCCAACAAAGACTCCACACTTGATTATCGCAAATAGGAACATGTGTCATCAAGTGTTCCGCGCTTCAACGACTCGTTAATACGAGTCGCTTACGCTTGGCGACGGGCACTTTGTTCTTTAAAGGAGACCCTTAAAGAAGTCGTTGCCCTTGTCATCAACGAGGATGAAGGCGGGGAAGTTCTTGATGGTGATCTTGCGGATTGCTTCCATGCCCAGTTCCGGGAAGGCCACGATGTCGTTGGACAGGATGTTCTGTTCAGCAAGGATTGCAGCCGGACCGCCGATGGAGCCCAGGTAGAAGCCGCCAAACTTCTGGCAAGCGTCGGTAACATCCTGAGAGCGGTTGCCCTTAGCCACCATGATCATGGAGTGGCCCTTGCTCTGGAAGCGCATTACATACGGGTCCATACGGCCAGCAGTTGTCGGGCCGAAGGAACCAGTGGGCATGCCTTCCGGAGTCTTAGCCGGACCGGCGTAGTAGATCGGATGGTTGGAGACAACTTCCAGCACCTTCTTTTCGATGTCGGAGAGTTCCTGGCCAGCTTCCTGCTTGTCGAGGATTTCAGCAATCTTTGCGTGAGCCATGTCGCGAGCCACAATCATGGTGCCCTTCAGGTTCAGGCGAGTTGCAACCGGATACTTGGTCAGGTCTGCGCAGACATCCTTCATGGGGCGGTCCAGATCAATTTCCACAGGATCAGCAATCTTCACAGCTTCGCCCTTGGGCAGGTACTGTTCCGGATTGTGTTCCATCTTTTCGAGCCAGAGACCGTTTTCGTCGATCTTAGCCTTGATGTTACGGTCAGCAGAGCAGCTAACACCGATGGAAACCGGGCAGCTAGCAGCGTGGCGGGGGCAGCGGATCACGCGAACGTCGTGAACCAGGTACTTGCCGCCGAACTGAGCGCCGATGCCAGTCTTCTGGCAGATGTGGAGAACCTTTTCTTCCATTTCCACGTCGCGGAACATACGGCCGCCTTCGGAACCTGTGGTCGGAAGGTCATCGTAGTAACCGCAGCTAGCCAGCTTAACGGTATGGGTGTTCATTTCAGCAGAAGTACCGCCGATGACGATAGCCAGGTGGTACGGCGGGCAAGCTGCAGTACCGAGAGTCTTCACCTTTTCGGAGATGAACTTTTCCAGGTTCTTCGGGGTGAGGAGGGCCTTGGTCATGGGCCAGTAGTAAGTCTTGTTGGCAGAGCCACCGCCCTTGGCAACGAAGAGGAACTTCATGTCGGCACCTTCTTCGGCGTGGATGTCGATCTGTGCCGGCAGGTTGCAGGCGGTGTTCTTTTCTTCGTACATGGTCAGAGGAGCGATCTGGCTGTAGCGGAGGTTCTTGGTAGTATAGGCGTTGAAGATACCTTCGGAAATTGCTTCGAAGTCATCGCAGCCGGTCCAGACTTGCTGGCCCTTGTGGGCAACGCAGATAGCGGTACCGGTGTCCTGGCAGAACGGGAGCACGCCCTTTGCAGCGACGCAAGCGTTCTTCAAAAGGGTGAGGGCGACAAACTTGTCGTTGTCGGAAGCTTCGGGATCCTGGAGGATCTTAGCCACCTTGGCGGTGTGAGCCGGGCGAAGGCGGAAGCTGACTTCTTCGAAAGCAGCCTGAGCGATCTTGGTGAGGGCTTCCTTAGAAACCTTCAGGATCTTCTTGCCTTCGAATTCGGTTACGGAAACGCCTTCCTTGCCGAGATTTACGTATTCAGTGGTGTCACCCGTGTGCTGGACGGTTGCTTCGTACTTGAATTCCATATGAGCCTCTTGAAATCGGCAATTATAAATTACGAGTTATGAATTACAAGATCTAACCAGGCGGCATAGCCGCGATTATTCTTCTCATAATTCATACTTTATAATTCGTAATTACCCGTAGGGTTAAAGTTACATGGGCAAAATTACATAATATTAGCTTAAAGCGGAAAGAAATATCTTAAACCTTTAACATATTCGCTCTTTCCATCTTAGACCGGCATTTCAGGATAAACCACACATTTTGGGCGACAAATGCTCATTTTTAGGGGATGAACAGGCTGTTATCGCATTTTCGCCACACTTTTCACCCTTTTTTTTCACTTTTTTCTTATTTTTTGTTTCTGTTTTGTCAAAGAGAATTTATTTTTTGGCAGGAAAAATTTTAAATCAAAGAGGAATACTATGAATATAAAGAACCTGATGCTGGCTACCATGCTCGCCTCCGCAGTTGTTTTCGCAGCACCGGCCGCCAAGAAGGGCGCCGCTCCTGCTAAGAAGAAGCCTGCTGCCGCTGCTCCTGCTCCGGCTCCTGCCGAAGCTCCGAAGGCTGAAGTTGCCGCACCGGCTCCTGCTACTGAAGCAGCTGCTCCGGCCCCTGCCGCTGAAGCTGCTGCCGCTCCGGCTCCTGCCGCTGAAGCTGCCGCTGCTCCGGCTCCTGCCGCTGAAGCTGCCGCCGCTCCGGCTCCTGCCACTGAAGCTGCCGCCGCTCCGGCTCCTGCCGCTGAAGCTGCTGCCGCTCCGGCTCCTGCTGCTGAAGCTGCTGCCGCTCCGGCTCCTGCTGCTGAAGCCGCTCCGGCTCCGGCTGAACAGGCTGCTGCTCCTGCAGACTCTGCTGCAGCTCCTGCCGCTGAACAGGCTGCCGCTCCTGCTGATTCTGCCGCAGCTCCCGTTGCTGAACAGGCTGCCGCCGAAACCGCTGCAGTAGACACAGCAAAGACCGAAGTTCTCGAAGCAAAGGCTGAAGAAGCTCCTGTTGATTCTGCCGCCCTCGCTAAGTCTGAAGAAGAAAAGAAGGCTGCTGAAGCTGAAGCAAAGGCCAAGGCAGAAGAAGAAGCTAAGGTTGCTAGCGAAGCTAACGGCGCTGCCAAGACCTCCGTCATGGAAAACCCCTGGGAATTCCTGATTGTGTCCGTGGCATTCGTTGCCTCCGTTCTCGCCATCATCTTCACAGGCAAGGATTAATGACCGCTCGTGTAAACCGCCTGGCTATGAACCTCCGGTCACACTCGCTCTCTTAAAAAAAGCTCCGCTAATGCGGAGCTTTTTTATTCACTGGATGGCATCTCAGGGAATCCATATGGCAAAGCCCCGCGGGTACACCTTGAAAATTTTTGAAAATAAGAACAGAGTTTGTTACTTTTTTCTTACTTCGAGAGAATAGTCTTCGACTCCCGTAGGATTTTTAAAGGCTGTTGTCAGTTTGAGAACATTTATAGAACGTTTTATGGTTTACCCGAGAAACTTTTTCCACGGATAAATCTATTTTAGCTTGGAACGTGTTTGGATGTTAGGTTGAGTGCATCGTGTACTCATCTATTTTGTTGCGTATAAAAAGGAGGCCCTGTGCCGTTGAAGAAGAATCTTGCAGCCGTTTTGATGGCAGCCACGACAATTGTGGCAGCCGCTACTCAAGAGCAGCCCACTCCTTATGATCTGATAAGACCTGTCTGGCCTTTGACTTGGGACGAATCCGTCTTTGACCGTTATGATACTACGGTAACCACAAAGCATAACATGGTGCCCAAGAAGCGTACCCCGGCATCTTTCTTGCCAAACACCTTCATTCCGGACACACTGAACCAGGCCTATCTTGATGCCATGAACGTCAAGATGTCTCCCATCCGTGTAAACCAGGCTGGTTACATGGAAAGCGACATGGAACGCCAGTTCTATTATGTGGGATCCGCCACCACGTTCGAAATCGTGGACATTGACGGTAATTCTCTTTCACCAAAAGTTACTGGCAACTTTAAGTCATCTGGTCAGAGCATTTCTTCCGACTGGACCATTATTGCGGGTACCAACGCAGCAACCAACGACCAGAAGCGCTACCAGGTCGACATCACCGGTCAATCGGGCATGGTCCAAATAGGCAACATCCCGACAGCAGGACTTGCTACCGACACCCGTTACCGCATCAAAGTAGGAAACGATATTTCCAGCACCTTTATTATTAGTAACCGCGTTTATTCCATGGTCCGCTCCGCTGCGCTGAGATTCTACGGAATCAACCGTAGTGGTAACGGAGAATCCTGGTTCCATGGTCCCAGCCACACCTTGGACGGAGGCGGTCCCGTTGTAACCGGTGCGGATGATGTCCGCGGTCCCTTCAACCAGTCTCTGGCAGGAACTCTGGAAGGCGGTTATTACGACTGCGGTGACCACCTGAAGGAATCCCAAACCCAGATGTACGCTTTCATGGTGGCAGCCGTCATGGCAGCCGCCAATCCCGACGCTGACGAAGACGTTTATGCCTACAACCAGGGAGAAACCGTTAATACCGACGGTATTCCCGATATGCTCCGCGAAGCCAAACACGGTGCGGATTTCGTTCTCCGTGCCTACAATCGAGCCAAGGGTGTCATTGACGACATGGCCCTTTCTGTAGGTAACTTTGGTTCCGACCACGGCTGGTGGGGCCGTCCTGAAAACCAAGACAAGCTTCCTATTGATAATTCTGCAGCGGCAACGGACCGTGGCGGCCCGTCGTCCAGAACCGTCCGTCTTGGAGAAATCGGCGCAAACATCGGTGGTGAAACCGCCGCAGGTCTTGCAATTCTCTCCAAGAACTACCGCGAATTCGACGCTGCATTTGCCGATTCCTGCTTGATGGTCGCCGAAAAGATGTACGACTTTGCCAAGGCTCTTGCAACAGGCAAGTCCACCTATGACGGTGGTAAACCCTTTGTAAACAACAAGGAAGCCGCCGGTTGGAGCTCTCCCGCCTATAACGGCAACAACGAATACTTCGACGACATGGCACTTGCTTCTGTAGCCCTCTGGTATGCTACCGGCAAGAAGGAATACGCAGACGACGCCATCCGTTCCCGCACCCTTGGAACCACCGTTCCCCAGTCCTTTATGGAGAACTGCGTAGGCTGCTTTGAAGGAGGCTGGTTCGTAACCGACAATAAGGGCTTCTTGAAGAACCACAAGAATACCAGCTGGGCAAACGCCTATGCTTATGCAACCTATGCACTCTATAAGTTGATTCTCGCAGACAAGAACAAGGCTCTGACCGAATACGGACTCACCGAAAAGGAATGGCAGGATGCTATTGAAGACTGTGTCATGAGCATGATCCACAATCTGAACGACGTCAGCGCCGGTACAGCGACAATTACCCTCCCCAGCAAGGATCCTGCAAACTACATGGTCCAGAGTATTGGCTGGAAGGGCAACTCCGTGAGCTATGACCCGCTGTGGTACTCCATGCAGACGGACCAGACCTGGATTTACAACCGTTACCAGGCAGGTAACATCTTTGAAGTTCTCGCTTATGCAGACGTAGCAAAAGACATCCAGGAGAAAGGCATAGTCCTTCCGAATCTGGGTTCTCCCGACTGGAAGGCAGACGAAATGCACCAGTTGGGTATCAACCAGCTGAATTACCTCCTCGGTGTGAACCCCTGGGATGTATCCTACATTTTGGGCATTGGCGATAAGAACGATAACCATCCCCACCATCGTGCAGCCAACCCGGAAGGAAAGAATCAGCCCGGCGCAAACTACAAGTACAATCCTCCAGTAGGCGCTCTCTACGGTGGTGTCACTCCGGGTCTTACCAACTCCATGGTTCCCGACAACAAGAGCTGGGAAGACTACCACAAGTCAGAAACCTGTATCGACGCAGCAGCAACTTTGGTTAGCTCCGGCGCTCTTGCCGCAGCCAAGTTTGACCGAACCGAAGCCCCCAAGGTGAACGTGGAAATCCGCCATGTAAGCATGGACTCCGCCATTGTCATGGTAAAGCTTTCCAACCGCGGAACAGCAACGATTGTCTATGGTACAGCTGAAGGCTCCTACACCATGACAGCTTCCGATGACGAAAAGGGAATGCAGCACGAAATCATTCTGCGAGGTCTCGATAACGGAACCACCTATTACTTCTACGCCATTGGCGTTAATGCATACGTAGAAACCAACTACACAGAAAAGTTCATGGTGGATAGCACTAAGGCTCCTTACACCTTTACCACGCTGAACACTGTTGAAGCAGCAGAAATCAACAATGTAACTGTCTGTAACCTTCAGGGTGACAGTGCCGAAATTATGTGGTACACTCCCAACGGCGAATACGAATCCAAGATTTACTGGGATACCGTAGCTCATGCCACCCCAAGTGAATTCGCTTTCAATTCTGGAAACCGCAATGCAGATGTTTCTGGATTGCCCACCAAGTTCCATTATGTAAAGATTGGCGGCCTTAAGGAAAAAACTACCTACTACTACATGGTAGAAAGTAACGGTGTTTCCACCAACGTAAACGACAAGGGCGAACTGCTGAAGTTCACCACCCCCGTGGGCTGGTACGACTTTAGCGTCCGTACCTACCAGTACGTATTTGGTGGAATGGACTTCCTGGATGCAAATGTCTATAACAACGAAGCCCGTCCCTTTGACAGCTTGACCTTGCGTCTGTACTTTACTGCTAAACCAGAGCAGGTCGAAAAGTGTGCCACATTGATTGACTCCGACATCTGCCAAGCTTACGACGAAGCAGGCTTCAATAAGCCCTGCGAAAATGACCGTGAACTTCGCGACCTGCTGAGAGCCGCCCTGCCGGTCCGTTTGGACGACACCTACAATCCCAAGGACGGAACGTACTCCTACTACTTCCCGGCCCCCCTCGGTTCAACAACCATCAAGTCCCAGTCCCGTATGCGTGTTGACTTCGGATTCTCTTCAGGTATGTCCAACGATGGTTACAAGACTTGCGAGACCCAGCGTCAGCCGGGTAAGAAACGCTTTACCAAGGAATCTGGCGACTGGTCCTGGTCACCCCATGAATTCCTGGTTGACGGAGCAGACTACGACGGTATGCCCATCGAAGACAAGGACTACGGTGATATCGACAATGAAATTGCAATTAACCAGTTCATTACCGTTTACCGCAAGGACGAATTCATTTGGGGATATAGCCCCTCCAAGCAGGAAATGGGCACCAAGCGCGCCCACTACGAAATGAGCGTGGAATTCGACGCACCGTTTAATGTTTCCGAAGGAAGTTACGTCGAGCTGGACCAGACCAGCAGTACCGTATACGTAAAGGGCCATGCCTCTATTACGGAACAGGGTTACATCACCAAGATTTGGGCTAACGGCGTTCAGCTAAAGACCACCACCCAGCGCATTGGTGACGAAATTCTCATGTACAACACAGAAGGCGTTATTGTCGCCCACTACAATGTAGAACGCGGTGACGGTCCCATTGACTCTACCGGCCTCTGGACTTTGAATATTCCTGTGAAGATGGCTATTGGCAGCAACAAGGTGGACATCACCCTGTTTGCCGGTCCGGATCCGGAATGCGAAGCCTGTTCGGAAAACGGTGGCTGCGCCTTCGTGAACCGTAACTACTATGTACAGTTCTCTCGTGGAAACATGACCGCATCAGCCTTGACCATCAAGGACATGGCAGGTAACCCTGTTGCAAGTCCCGCAGATCCGAACAACACAAGCTTCAACATCTTCCTCGTCGATAGGGACAAGGCTAATTACAGCGGAGCACTCAACGTCCTGGTCATCAACAACAAGAAGAGCGACACTCTGAAAGTTGCCATGGGTGAAGACCCCAATAGTCCGGGTTCCTTCACCAGCAAGTTCACCGTGAATGCAGTATCCGTTGCAAAGAACCAGCGTAAGGGAGACCAGATTTCCTTCTTCGCAGGCGATACCATCCAGGTCATCTACCTGGATCCGGATGACGATGAAGACGTTTCCAAGCAAAGCTTCTACGCTGAAGCCACCTACCCCACTCCGCTGAAGGTCCTGGCACAGGACACCGACTGCGATAACGTGGCAGACCAGTTGCTGGTGCAGTTCTCCAGCGAATTGGACGATAACGTTCAGTTCCAGAGCATACGTTTCTACATTAACGGCATGTCCGATACCATGGACGTTTCCCTCGCCGGAATCAAAACCTCCGGAGAAAGAGACGTGGTGATAAAGATCCCTGCAGGAATTGTCATCCCCGAAACCGCAGCACCCACTGGTGTAGCAGAGCTCTTCCTGAAAGCCGATGGCGAAATCAGCAAGGAGCGTCTGGCCATTAGCGATGGCATTCTTCCCCAGCTGATCAGTGTCACCCTTCTGGAAAATCCGGACCGTCAGTATCCTGAAGATACCTTGATGGTAGGCTTCAACGAGCCGGTCCTGCTGGCTTCTAACACGGTATGGCCCATTGAAGTTCAGGGTGTTACTGGGGCAGTTATCAACGTCGTCGGCAAGGCTACCACCTCTAACAATGGCAAGAGCTGGATGTTTGCTGTTACCGGGAACACCGACGGACAAATTCTGAAGGAAGGTGCCTTTGTTCATATGTTGGCCAATATGGCTACCGACAATGCATTCAACGCTCTTGATCCTGTAAGTGCCTGTTATAATGTGCAGATTGCCGAAACCCCCAGACCTGTGGCCATCACCTTGGCAGAAATGCGAGACCTGCAGGGAGATGGTTATCCGGATGAACTTTACATGAAGTTCGAAAAGCAGCTTCGTGAAAAGGACATGCTGGACAGTTTCGTGGTCGTATGGGGCCTGAACGCAACAACAGTAAGCTTTAAGCCCAGCTCCTGGACTCACACCGTTGAAGAACAGACCCGTGACGAAGAAATCATCGACAAGGATTCCTCCAGCGCAACCTACGGCCAGGTCATCGGAACTCAACCTGTTACAGAAACCGTTTCCGTCATTTTAATCCAGATGGATGCCACCAACGGATTCCCCAAGGGAGCTACCAGTGGACCTAACGATGGTATCGGCGGCCGAGTGACTCCGCGTCTGGGACCGGAAGGTGGATTCTTCGACACCCACTATTCTATCGTCGACAAGTGTCCGCCCATTATTCTGAGCGCCATCAAGGAAAATCGCGGCGACAACGCATACCTTTCTGTAAAAATGTCCGAACCGCTGAATTCAAGCAAGGATATGCTCACCAGCTATATCGAACGTAAGCGTACCGGCAATGTCCCTGCCAACGCCTTCCTGAATCCTTTAGGCGTTATTGACGCCGATAGTAGGTACACGTTCTCCTATAAGGATGACGCCGATGACGCAATCCGTGTCGGTGACCAGATCAGGCTCGTTTATGCAGGCCAGGACCCAGCACCTCGTTTCAGCGACAAGACTGGTAACTTTGCAACGGATCAGAACCCCTGGGTCTCTGTATCGGGTAATTCTTCTGAAAAGACCCGCTTTATCGTGACCATGAATCAAAACATTGGAAACGAGGCAGATGTACAACCCTCCATGGTACCGCTCCAGTTCCAGGACTATCCTTTTGTCTTGACCGTCGCCAACAGCGAAGGCAACCGTACGTACCTGGAAAATCACAATGGATCCTGGTCCGTAGGTAACGTAACCTCCGCCATGCCGACTAGTTTCACAAGCCCGGTATTCAACATTACCGTCGTGATTCCGTCGGCAAGCTTGACAGGTAACACAAAGCCGTACTTCTACGATTACGAGATGAACATTGCCGCCGATGTCTATGACAATCTAGGCCAGTTCATCAACAATCAAAAAATCAAGATTAACGCGGCAAGTTTCAACGTCCTCCGTAATTACATCAACGAGAACGGCGAAATCAGGCTGAGCCTGGAATGGGTTGCAAAGGATGGCGAAGCCCCTGTATCCGTTGACGGTAGAAAAATCGGTACCGGTCCCTATATCGCCAAGTTTGATTTCAAGGCAACCTCCTACTGCACCGAAACCGTAGATGGCAAGCTTCGTGACGACGGTCTCAGCTGCACTCAGGGCGTACGCAAGAAGGAAACTGACTCCAAGACAAGGACCTTCGGCTTTAAGAGATCCAAGAGACGTTAATTTCTAATTCTAAAAATCCCTATGATGAAACTGATTAAGACAGCACTTTTTTTAGGCATGACCATCGTCACTGCAGCAACCGCTGCAGACGATTTTCCAAACATCGACCGCACCGACAAGGTCAGCGAGCGACGCTATTTGGATTCATTGAACGTCTATAATAGGCGTCCTATTCGAGTGAATCAAAGCGGATTTAGGCCACAGGACCACAAGTACGCTTACGTGGCTGATCCCTCCGTCAAGACATTCAAGGTGATTGACGCCAACACAGGCAAGCAAGTGGATGCCGGGAACACAAACCTGACCTTGCTGGATGCAAACGCCCCAAAGCCAAACATCTGGGTAAATGGATCATTCAACTCTCTTGACGTTCTTTACGAATTCGGGAAAAATGATTCCCTCACTACAGCAACGGAAGCGCTATACAAGGCAGACTTTACCGGTCTTACCACCATGGGTGAATATTACATCGTAGTTGGTAACGACACCTCCGCCACCTTCTATGTGCATCCCTCCATCTTCAACGCCATTCTTGAAAACTCCTTGAAGTTCTTCGGCATCCAGCGCTGTGGCAATACCAAGTCCCACATGCACGCTGCTTGCCACTTGAAGGATGGTTCTGCCATAGGTCACGACTTGACCGGTGGCTGGCACGACTGTGGTGACCATTTCAAGCCTTCCGAAACCATCGGCTACACAGCCTATGCACTAGCAACCACCTACCTCGTCTATAAGGACAAGGCGGAAGACCGCTATGGCAATTCCTACGCAGATACCACCATTACGGATGGTATTCCTGATATCCTTTACGAAGCAAAGGTCGGCGCAGACTATATCTTTAAGCTTTACAAGGCATCCAAGGCAGATGGTCTCATTGCCAAGAACGATATGTACCACACGGTGGGTAGTGAACTGGACCATCAATTTTGGGACGTTCCCGAAAAGCAGGATGCCCAGGCATACACAAAGGGCGGTCCCGATCGCGATGTGACTGCTGAAGTGGGAACTTACTCTGGCGCATTTGCCGCTGCCCTGGCCTACTTCGCCGCAGGTTGGGAACCTTATGACCCCGTTTATGCAGACTCCCTTCTGGAAGCAGCAAGAGACATCTACACAAACGTCACTTTCCCCCATACCACCGCAGGACAATATGGTTTAACCAAGTCCACAATCCCCAGCGATCTCTATCCCGGTGGTAGTAACCCCTCCAACATGAATGACGATGCTGCAGCAGCCGCATTGGCATTGTGGTACGCCACCAAGGATACCATATATCAGTACGATCTTTACAAGAACACGAAAATTCATGACAATCCGGACAACTACAGATTCAACAACGAACCCAATGATGCAGGTCCGTACTTTAGAGGCGGGTACCTAGGCCAGATTAGCGGTTTCTATCCCGGCGGCTGGATGACCGACTATGAAAATGTTCATGCCTATGTGCTGTTTTCCTTCGTCAAGCTTATTCTCGAAAACAAGGAAGTGGCCCTGAGCTACAATGTAGGCGAACTGGAAAGAGATACTTTGCTCCAGCGCGCCACCAACTCACTGCGTCGTTTGACCGATGACGGGTCCCAAGGTTCCAATAAGATCTATGAAAATCGATTCGGTAGCGTCAAGGCAGTTCCTCCCTACAATCTTGTCTGGACATCCAGCGACTGGGGTTTCAACCGTTATAACATGGGTGCCGCAAACGCAATCTTCATGCTTTCTGAAATCACCACAGGCGCAGAACATGAAGCCTACCTGAACCTGGCTCTAGACAACATCTACTACAACCTGGGCGCAAACCCCTGGGATATTTCCTTCATTATGGGTGCTGGCGACAAGAACCAGAATCACCCCCATAACCGTACTGCAAACCCCGATGGTTATAATGCAGGTGGCATGCCTTACGAATACCGTTGCCCCCGAGGAGCCTTGATGGGAGGTGCAGCCCCCACTAGAACCTTGCTGGAAGACTGGAAAGATTATACCGCCACGGAAACCTGTATTGACTTCTCCGTCCAGCTCTTGATGCCGGCCCAGAGTTTGGCAGCAACACTTCCCATCGATGCCGAAGGACCTCTATTCAGTAACATCGCAGGAACCCCCATTACGGAAACTTCCGCTATCGTTAGCTGGGATGCCAATGAAGTTGCGCTGGTAACCGTATTCTACAACACCACACCTTCTGCATCCGGCGCAAAATCAGTCCAGCAGACCACAGCAAGCAAAGGCGGTGCAGTGACTCTTGAAGGCCTTGTGATGGGAGAAACCTATTACTTCTTCCTGGAAGGCATGGACACCAAACGCAATATTTCTACGGACGACAATCATGGTCAGTGGTATCAGTTTACCATGACCCCTTCCACCACCACCATTAGCGGTGTTACCATCTGCCAGGTGGACAACCGTAGTGCAAAGATTTTCTGGTGGAGTGGCGACCGTATGAACGGCATCGTAAACTACGGTACGTCCATGACCGCTCTTAATGAGGCCCAGGCGGCAGAAGGCGGCGCAGTTCTGTTCCATCAGGCAACGCTCACCAACCTGAAGCCCGGTACCACTTACTACTTCAACGTTTCTTCCGGCGCAACGACCGACGACAACGGTGGTAAGGGTTACTCCTTCACCACGGACGCCTACTCTACCTACGCCAACCTGGACATTTCCATTAAGCCCAGCTCTTACCAGGACAATGCAGTCTGTTCCGACTGGAAGGATTGTAAGCAATTTATCATCAACATTACCAACAACGATACCATTCCCTTTGAAGACTTCGAACTTCGTCTGTACCTGAACAATCCCAACCTTTCAGCATTGTGCAATATCAAACAGAACTTTGGCGGTAGCGGTCTTGCCGGGCCTCCCATCTCCATTGATTTTGGTACGGCTCAGCCCGATGGATTTGGCGGGTACTATTTACCCATCAAGGCCAATGGTGTCCTGGAAGTTTCCGGTCGTCTGGTATTCCAGGTTCTGCTCCATGACTACAACCCCAACAACAAGACAACAAACTTCGGAGAACTTGTAGGTTCCTGGTCTCTGCGAGCCCATACCAGCGAAGACGATCCTGTACAGTTCAATGGTATTGACCTGACTAAGGGTCCCTACTACACGGGATCGGAAACAACCTTCCTGGAAACCGTCAACGGAGTCAAGGAAGTTGCATTCACTCGCGACCCCTACGTTACCGTATACTATCACGGAAGACACATCTACGGTTACGGCCCCGACTATACTCCGGAAAACGGTCCTCAGGTCCACCGCGTTGTCAATCTTGCATTTGAAAGTCCCTTTGTTTCACCGGTTTCCTCCGTGGAAAAAGAAGAATACCAGACTTCCTATATTGCAACATCTGCCGTATCCCCCACCGGTATGCTGGACGACTTCGAAATGAACGGCAACTCCCGTATGGGTAACACCATGTACCTGTCCAGCAACCGCAAGGACTCCCTGTTGTTCAGAATGGATACCACTTTGGGCTATTCCAACAACTACATGGAATTTGTAAGCTGGCATAACCACGCCGCAAACCTCAACGGAAGCTACGATTGCGCCTGCGCTGTTGTTCGCAGCAACGTGGAGATCGACACCATTACCGTACCTCCAGAACAGCGTTACCTTGTCTTTACGGTAGATACGGTCAGGGCCTACATTCTGGGTTCCCCCACAGAGGTCCATGTCAAGCTTTTGGACAGCGCCCACACCCCCATTACCAACGAGCGCATTACCATCATTCTCGGTTCCGAAGCGGGTCTTGCAAAGTTCTACGCCTCTGCGGAAGCAACCATTTCCACCGCGGAAGACTTCAAGGTGGACGTGGTCAATGGCGAAGCAGTCTTTTACGTGAAGGCAGATCAGGTTCTGGAAACCAACCTGACCGTTCTAGGTCCCAACACGTCCAAGGTAGTCTATGCAAGTTCCACGGCACATCTTTCCGTGGCAGATCTTCCCCCATGGCCTCTAATTGAAACAGCAGTGATGGTGGATACGGATTGTGACAACAAACCGGATGCCATGAATATCGTCCTGTTCAACGACTATACAGAAGGACAGACCTTCAAGTCCATCAAGTACGTCTACAACAATGACACCTTGACCGCCACCAACGTTATCAGTAAGGATGGCTTGAACATGGTGATCGCCCTGGACATTCAGGACACGTCCGTCAATACCAATCCCTCCGGCTACGTAGCCCTCGTGACTAACGACAAGGGAACCATCAGGACCGAGTCCACATTCTACAAGGACGGCATCGCACCGACACTGCTTTCCGTATCTGTCCTGGAACGACTGGACACCGCAACAACAGACCATGTCTACTTCCAGTTCAGCGAGCCCATTGCCGATCCGGGAATTGAATGGCCCGTACAGCTATTCGCAGGCGATCAGATTACCGCAGGCGCCACCCCCGTGATCATTGAAGCAAAGGAATACAACCCGGCTCTGAATATTTGGGAATACGAAATCGCCTTTGATGCAGGTGGAGGATCCCTGGTAAAAGAAGGCATGTTCGCCCAGTTACTGAGCACAAGCACAATCCAGGACAAGAACGGTAACGGAATCGCTGCACTTTGCGGCCAGCCCAAGCTACCGATCACCCTGAAGCTAATTCCGATTCCCATGATCTACGCCTTCATCTCCGATAACGATGAAGACGGCCTTGCAGAACATGTGGAAGTTGAATTTGCCCGTCCTATGGACACAAGACATATACCGGATAGCATATCCATTGACTTCGGTCTCTCCGAGGAAGAATCCATCAGGATTCCTGGCACAGACGCAATAATCGCCCCGGACGGAATGACAGCTGTCATTAACTTGAAAACGCCCTTTGCCCTGGGTAACACCAGCGGCAAGCACAGCGGGACAGTCAAGGGTATAGAAATCGAAGGCGCAGGTCTCGTTACCGAGCATCTTGGTTCCGGAGCCTCCTACACCACTTCCAGCACCCTTGCTGAAGACATGGTGGGCCCGGTCATTACTTCCGCGGTCATGAGCAATAACAATTCCAGCAACCTCCAGTTCTTGCTGATTAGCTTGAGTGAACCCTGCAACAACCGGGACGCTTCCCTGGTACTTTACCGTCAAAAGCAGGATGGTCACGATACCACTATCTTCGAATCGGATCTTGCAACAGCGAATACACCGTCTAGAAGTTCTATCATGACTGTTGGCTACGATAAGGAAAGCCCGCTTTCCGTAAACGACGGAGACTACGTTCGTCTGCAGCCCAAGGAAATGAGCGCTATCATCGACATGAAGGGAAATCTCCCCTCCCTCAATAGTCCCTGGGTTCCCATTTCCGGAGTAGGAAAGCCTAGAATCAAGTTCAACGTAAAGATGGCTCAGCACCTGGTAAGCTCTGGCAACACCCAGCTTTCCGCACAGATGGGCGACAAGAATATCCGCTACTACGTAATGAACCCCACCACCAAGAAGCTAGATCTTATTGTAGGCGGCAAGGCTGTTCCCACCGTCCTCGATTCTGCAGCGTTAAGTGGTGCCGTATGGAAAATCGAGTTGAACGTACCTCGCGGAGCACCTTCTTCCGAAGAAGCCGCCTGGGACACCCTGAAGGTTCACTACAATATTCCCATCTACACGAACCTGGGTAGCTACGTAAATCGTCTTGCTGGCACCTTCAAGGTACTTCCCAACCAGCACTTCTCCTCTGCAGGCAAGGTCATATTCTTTGCAGAATGGGCCAATATGCCAGAAACCGGTATCCAGACGGAATCTGGTCGTGCCGCAGGTACAGGCGCTTACGTCTACAAGGCAGAATTTGATTGCAAGTTCATCCCCAACAAGAATAAGGATGCGGCAACAATCAAACGATTCGAAACTACCAATAGTTACGAAAAGACGGAAACCTTCGGTATCAAGAGAATCAAGTAAGAGGGAACTCCTTTCATGGCAGAGTGCTTATACTCCGATTCTCTCTACCTTCAGTTCATCACGCTTCTAACGCTATTTACCGTAATAGCGTTCCCCATGCTGATGAAAAAGAAGATCGAAGTTAAGCACACGCCCTCTATTTTATCGAGATTCGTCTTCATCTGTGCCGTATGGAGTATCTGTAGCTTTGTCGGAAACACGTTCTTTAGCGGTTTCATGGAAATCGGTTCCGATCAATATATCGGTCGTCAGATAGTTTTCGGAATTCAGTCCATTGCCTGGGTCCAGCTAGGTATCCAGGCAATCCGTATGGGAGACCTTCTCGCTCTCCAGAAAAAGACGACTTCCTTTGATAGTGTCAGGATTATTGCAATCATTGCGGCCATATCCCTGAACACACTGCTGATCATCGCCCCAAACGCCATCACAAGCATTTCCATTGGTGGTTTCACGCCCTTTGCCGAGCAGCCCATTGCCATCAGCTTTGCATGTCTGTTCCTGATATTTGTATCGCCGTTTCTCATAGGAGCAAGTTTCTTACTGTTGAAACAGGCAATGAACAGCACACGCAGTTCATTCAACAGCACCTCCATCCATATGGCCGCTGTATTTTCCTTTGTGGTTGCAACCGCATTTTTCTTTGACTTCATCATCCCTATTTTCATCGGTAACCGTTCGGGACTTACACTCAACCAGTATATGATTTGGCACCAGTACTTTACCGTCATGATCACCATTATGAGCGGACAATACTACACCTCCACCTCCATGAAGAACAAGGGGGCCTCCTGGTTCCTGAGCAAGCTGATCAGCAAGATGGAGGAAGGAATCATCTACTTTGATGATTTTGGAAAGATCGATTTCGTAAACGGGGGAGCCTGCAAGTTGCTGGGATTGAAAGCCGAAGATATCCGAGGAAAATCCATCCGAAGCTTATTCCCTCCCAACCTGGACTTTTTCCGCGAAGTGGTCTACAACAACATCAAGATGAACATCAATGGCGAACCCCACTCCTTCAAGATTCATTTCTTCAAGAGTAGGCAGACACTGACCACGGTGATCAACATCGCCTACTTTACGGACCTTTCCAAGACCATGCTGCTCCAGCAGAACCTAAAAACACTGAACGCACAGTACGTGGAGTACACCCATGATCTAGTTCGTTACCAGGACCGTCTGAATAAGGAAGCCAGCATTAAGGCCGAAAAGGAAAACGTTCTGAACACCTTGATTAACGCACTTCCCTTTAGAGTTTGGTACAAGAGCGAAAAGGGCGTGTACCAGAAGCAGAACCAGCAGGATCTGGACAGGCAGGGATCTCTGGAAGGAATCATCGATCCTCCGGACAAAGTTTCCATTTACGAGTCCACCGCCCGCGAAACCGGTGAAGTCGGGACGTACACTTCCTACGAAGACAAGGACGGCACCGAGATCTCCCTGGACGAAGCGAACAAACTAACAAAGGACGGGGAACCGGTTTCCACATTCGACATCATGTATATTCCCATTGTGCAGGGAAAGCCTCCTTTCAAGACACTCTGCATCATGGTGGACATGACAAAGCAGCGAAGGCTGGAACAGGAGCGAAATATGCTGCGCGAGCAGAAGTTCATCCATAGCCGTCTTGAAGAACTGGGCACCATGTGCGGAGCCTTCGCTCACGACTACAACAATATTCTCGGCTCCCAGATCGGATTCTGCCAGCTGGCCCAGGAAATGCTCCCCAAGGACCATCAGGCCTACATGTTCATTTCCGAAGCATTGAAGGCTGCAGAACGCGGCAAGACCTCCCTGAACGAACTGCTGGATACGATCCGTGGCAAGGCAAGTTCTGCAACACCCGCAATCGTATTTGCTCCCTACATGATTATCGAAGACGTGGTGAAGAAGATTTCCCTCACCTTGCCGCCCACCATTACAGTCCACAGTGAAGAGCTGGATCGATCCTTGAAGATTAGCGGTATCGTAGCCTCACTGGACCGTGTCATCAGCAACCTGGCAAACAACGCCATCTTTGCCATGAAGGAAAAGGGAGGAAGCCTTACCTTCAAGTTGGATTCCACCGAGCTTAAGGAACAGTTGGTGGTACCTTATGTCCCCCCGATTCCTCCAGGAACATACGCCAGGATTTCCGTCGCCGACACAGGCACCGGAATGGACTCTGGCACCCTGGAACGCATCTTTGCACCCTTTTTCACCACAAAAGCACCGGGCGAAGGCCTTGGTTTAGGCCTCTCTTCCGCATTAAGACTGCTAAAAGAGGGCAATGCCTACTTTACAGTGCAGACCACATTGGGAAAAGGAACTACATTTAATCTGTATTGGCCATTGGTAAATGAAAATAAGGAGGACTCATGTCCACAATCCTGATTATTGACGACGACGAACAGTTTAACCTGATGCTGAAATCCGCCCTTGAAATCAAGGGTTACGAAGTTGAAACCGCCAGCAGTGGAAAGTCCGCTCGTACCATGTATCAGAACAAGAAGTATGATGTAGTCATTACCGACATCATCATGCCGGATGGAGATGGCTTTGAAGTTATTTTGGACCTGCGTCGCATGAACATGATCGACCGTACCATCGCAGTGAGCGGTGGTGGCCGTACCGCTGCAGACGACTACCTGGTCACTGCAGAACACTTCGACGTAGCAGCCGTATTCAACAAGCCGGTGGACCTGCAGGGTCTCCGCGCCAAGGTTGAAGAAATTATCCAGAAGCACGCCTAATAGGTTGTTTCAATCGTTCGAACAATGAACATTCTTATCGCTGATCAGGATCAGAAGTTCCTCAGCGACATCCAGCGCTCTTGGTCCGTCGGGGACACGGAGTTGTTGTGCTGTCATGAAGAACGGGATCTCCTAACGCTTGTCAAAAAGACCTCCCTGGACCTCGCCTTTGTCGAGGTTCCTTTCCTCATGCAGGAAAACATCGACATGGTGAGCTTTTTGAAGGAGCATCATCCGGGGATCGAAATTTTTGTTCTTTGCGATGACCGAAACTGGCAGGGTGCCGCCAGTGCCATTACCCGCGGCGCCAACAGTTTCTTAAAGAAGCCCATTACCATCTCCCAGTTGGAGAGCACCGCCCAGAAAATCCAGGCGCAACTCCACAACAAGTCCAACAACCAGCTCATGGAATCCCAGGTGCTGGACAGCCTGTTGGGCAACACTCCGGAGATGCGCAAGATTCTCAAGACCGTCTACAAGATTGCCCCCACCAACAGTACCGTACTCATTACGGGCGAATCCGGTTCCGGCAAGGAATTCCTGGCAAATGTGGTCCACCGCTACAGCAAGCGCGCAGGCGAGCCATTCGTCGCAGTGAACTGCGGGGCCATTCCGGAAAACCTGGTGGAAAGCGAATTGTTCGGTAGCAAGAAGGGCGCCTATACCGGTTCTACGGGCGACAAGAAAGGTCTTTTTGAATCCGCCAATGGCGGAACCCTTTTCCTGGACGAAGTGGGCGAACTCTCCCCCGCAACCCAGGTCAAGCTGCTGCGCTTCCTGCAGAGTCACGAGATCCGCAGAGTGGGCGAAACGGAGCCCCGTTATTTGGACGTACGCATTATTGCAGCCACCAACAGAAACCTTCAGGAACGAATGGTCAGCGGGAACTTCCGCGAGGACTTGTACTACCGCCTGAACACATTCCACCTGCAGTTGCCGCCCCTCCGTGAACGCAAGCCCGCACTTCCCAACCTGATCAAGTACTTCATTCTCAAGAATAAGGAATCCCAAGGCAAGGACATTGTGGACCTGGAACCGGCAGCGCTTTATGCCCTGACCAAGTATCCCTACCCCGGCAACATCCGCGAACTGGAAAATATTATCGAGCATGCCATCGTGCTTTCCGAAAACGGTATTATCCGCCTGGAAGACCTACCGGAGAACGTCCAGCAGGAAGCCAAGGAAAAGACCATGGCCATCTGCCACACCCCCAGTTCCAAGGCAGCCAGCGTCGATGTAACGGAATCTGCAGCGTCTGCGGAACCTTGCGTCATCGAGTTTTCCAAGCCGGCAGCAGCGACTACGGCAGCACCTGCAGTTACCGCTTCTACAGACGACGACATTCTTTCCCTGGAAGAAATGGAACGCCGTCACATTCTGCATGCCCTCAGCATCTGCAACAACAACAAGACCAAGGTCTGCGAAAAGCTGGGCATTAGCCGAGCCACTCTCTGGCGCAAGCTGAAGGAACTGAAAATCGAAATGGAAGGGGAAGACTAACTAGACGCCGTCGGCCCTAGACTTCCACAAGGGTTGCCACCAGGCAGGAATCCTTAGAGCTTCCGCTGGCAACAAAGTCAATATCCTGGGATTTCTTCCAGGATGTTTTTGCATCGGGATGAACCGCGCCCACGGCATCACGGACACTACGTGCAAAGCGATTCAACTCAAATTCGCTATAGTTGGAACTGACCATAAAGAAGCCGCCCTGATTCAGGAGCGTGGCACAGTCTGAAACCAACGGCATCAGGTGTTCACGAACGTTGAAGTTGGTTCCCTTAAAGCGAGCGAAGCTTGGGGGATCCAGGACGATACCATCAAACTTCAGGCCTTTCTTCTGGGCCCAATGGACATACTCCACGGCGTTTCCCTTGAAGAATTCACCCGGGCGTAAATCCAGATGGTTCAATGCGAAATTCGCACGGCCCTTGTCCAGAATCTTTCCGCTAATGTCTGCGTTAGTTGCCTGTACGGCACCGCCCAGGCGGGCATGAACCGAGAAGGAGCAAGTGTAACTGAACAAGTTCAGGAAACGCTTGCCTTCGCAACGAGTCCCCACTTCCAAGCGGATGGCTCGCATATCCAGGAACAGGCCCGGATTCACCGTATCCAGCAGGTCAATATTGAATTTGGCGGGTCCTTCAAAGACTGTTCCCGTGGAGTCCGCCTCACTGCCGATCAGAACTTCCATAGGCGCGTTTTCCAGGGACTTTCCGGAACTGGAAAGACGTTCCTTCACCACCAGGCAAGCCGGAGAGAAAACTTCACCTACGGCAGCTACAACAGCGGATTTCTGACGGAGAAGTTCGTGGCCGAAATACTGGATCTGGTAGCGGTCGCCAAAGCGGTCCAAGGTAAGGCCGGGAAAACCATCAGCAGCGCCGTTCACCACACGATAGGCATTCGTGATTTCAAAAAGAGGTTCACGCTTTTCGTGGGCTTGCTGCAGGAGGTTCTTTAAGTCGGCCATAAAACAAAAATAAAAAATGTGGAGCGAAACTTCAACAAAGTCCGTATTAAGAGGTAAACCTCTTTCCAAAAGGAATCTATCATGAAGAGGATCAAAGAAAAGTTCAAGTCCGACCGTCTCCTCACCCGCGAAGAAGAAGAAATTCTTTTCCATCTGGCCAAGAAAGGCAATCACGCAGCCAAGGAAAAAATCCTTCGATCCAACATGCGCTTCGTCATCCAGGTAGCACACAACTACAGCAACCAGACCCTCTCCCTGGAGGAGCTGATCAATGAAGGCGCCATCGGACTGTGGAATTCCATTGACTACTACGACCCCAGCAGAGGAGTCCGCTTTATCACCTATGCAGTCTGGTGGATCAAGGCCAGCATCACCCGCGCCATCAGCGAGAAGGGAAACCTCATTCGCATTCCCCTCAACCAGCAACTACTCCTGAAAAAAGCAAAAAAAGAATGCCGCTGCGGAGCGGAACTTAATCCAGAAATGAAGCTTCTGGACACCGTCATGAGTCGCCCTTCCTTCCCCCTGGACGAAATCATTCGGGACACCAGGAGTACTCCTGTAGACCAAGGAATGGAGCAGGAACTCAAGAGCAAGTTTTTAAACAAGATTCTAAATAAACTACCGCTCAAGGAACAAATGGTCACCAAGGACCTGAATGGAATCGGATCGGATTACGCCCGAAGCGTCCGGGAGGAAAGCAAAATCCTAAAAGTGTCCCGGGAAAGAATCCGCCAACTAAGGGACCAGGCATTGACCCGGATCCGCAACATGAATCACGATGGCTACCTTACCGCTGAACTAGGATAAAAAAAGGAGCCTTACGGCTCCTCTTTTCGTCATGCTGATGCTCAGCTTTATTTTTCCATGATCTTGATCTGGTTCACAAATTCGTCCACTTCCTTGAATTCGCGGTAAATGGAAGCGAATCGGACGTAAGCCACAGCGTCCAGCTTTTTCAGTTCCTGCATGACCAGATTGCCGATTTGATCGTAGGACACTTCAAAGTTTTCAGTAACCGTCAAGGCGTTTTCCACATTGACGGCCAGCTGTTCCATATCTGCAACGGAAACGGGACGTTTCTTGCAGGAGTTGATGACACCGCGAAGCAACTTTTCGCGCTGAAAAGGCTCATGTTCCCCATTGCGCTTAATAACGGTCAGGGGCTGAAGTTCCACGTACTCGCGGGTTGAAAAACGACGACCGCACTCCACGCATTCGCGACGGCGCCTAATGTAGGAACCGATAGCGCGGCTATCGACTACCTTGTCGTTATCTTTCTTGCAAAACGGACAAATCATAATTAGTAGGAAGTAGGAAGTAGGAAGTAGGAAGTGAGATGCATTCTGTCTACTTCCTACCGTCTACTGTCTACTATGCGTTATTCTTCTTGAAGTCCTCGATGTTTGCCTTGTATTCAGCCAGGTATTCCTTAGCGGCTGCCACAACAGCTTCCGGAGTGTAACCGAATTCCTTTTCAAGCACACCTGCCGGAGCGGAAGCGCCGAAGCGTTCCAGACCGGAAACCTTGCCGAAGCCACCCACAACCTGGGCGAACAAGAGCGGGAGGCCGCTGGACTTTGCAAACACCGGAGTCCAAGGAGTGATGATAGAATCGCGGTATTCCTTGCTCTGGCTCATGAAGAGGGCCGGGCTAATCATGGAAACCACGCGGACCTTGAGGCCTTCTGCGCGGAGAACTTCTGCAGCGTCGTGAGTCAAGAGAACGTCGGAACCGTTGGAAACGAAAGTGAGATCCGGACGGTCGGAACCGCAGTTGTCGCTGACGACGTAGGCACCCTTACGGCACTTGGCAGCTTCTGCCTTGCGGTCGCCGGGGAGTGTCTTCACGTTCTGGCGGGTCAGGATAATGGTGGTGGGGCTGTCGTTATTTTCGAAAGCCATTTCCCAGGCAGCCACAGTTTCGAAGGCGTCGGCCGGGCGGAGCACCAGCATTTCGGACTTGCCCTTGTTGGGGCCGTGGGTCTTCTTGAGACCTTCCAGAAGACGGATCTGGGTTTCGTGTTCGATAGGTTCGTGGGTCGGACCGTCTTCGCCAACGCGGAAGCTGTCGTGAGTGTACATGAACTTCACAGGCAGGCCCATGAGGGCAGCCATACGGAGAATGGGCTTCATGTAGTCGCTGAACACGAAGAAGGTTGCGCAAATCGGATAAAGACCGCCGTGAAGGGCGATACCGCAGCAAATAGCACCCATGGTCAGTTCTGCAACGCCAACCTGAACAAAGCCGCCCTTGAAGTCGTTAGCACGGAAGATGCCGGTCTTGTTGAGGAAGGCCTGGGTGTTATCGGAGTTGGAAAGGTCAGCAGAAGAGCAAATGCAGTTCTTGACGTTTTCTGCAAGGTGGCCGAGAATGGTACCGGAAGTAACGCGGGTTGCAACCCCTTCCTTCAGTTCCAGACCGGAGAGGTCGATCTTCGGAGCGTTGCCGGAGAGCCAATCCTTGAGGGTTGCAGCCTTTTCGGGATTTGCAGCATCCCAGGCAGCCTTGGCCTTCTTCCAGGCTTCAACTTCCTTGCGGAGTTCGGCCTTGCGAGCTTCGAAAGCTTCTGCAACTTCCGAGAAAATCTTGAAGGGATCAGCCGGATCGCCACCGAGATTCTTGACGGTAGCATCGGTAGAAGCGCCTGCTGCGTTCAGCGGCTGACCGTGAGTGGAGACAGCGCCTTCGAAGGACTTGCCGTCTTCGGCGATGGCGCCCTTGGCCATGGTGGTATGACCGATGACGATAGTGGGCTTTTCTGTTTCTGCCCATGCAGCCTTGAAGGCTTCACGGAGAGAGGCGATGTCAGAACCGTCAGCCACGTCGATAACACGGAAGCCCCATGCTTCGTACTGCTTCTTGAAGTCGTGGCTCATCACGTCTTCGCAACGGC
Organism: Fibrobacter sp. UWR4; assembly: GCF_003149045.1. Lineage (NCBI taxonomy): Bacteria > Pseudomonadati > Fibrobacterota > Fibrobacteria > Fibrobacterales > Fibrobacteraceae > Fibrobacter > Fibrobacter sp. UWR4. The sequence goes on from NZ_QGDU01000015.1 coordinate 45,156, forward strand.
AGGACAGCTGGACCTGGTTTGCATCGTAGAAGAAAATCAAGTTAGAGAGTTTGAGATGACCAGCAACGCGACCCACACCGTAGGCGATTTCTTCTTCGAGACCGCCGTCGGAAACCAGGCAGACCACCTTGTGGTTCAGGATGTCGCCGAAACGTTCCACCATGAAGCGTTCTGCAATGGCGTTACCCAGGGCTACAGCATGACCGATGCCCAGAGGACCACTGGAGTTTTCGATGCCCAGAGCAAAGTCCACTTCGGGGTGACCCGGAGTACGGCTGTTAAGCTGGCGGAAGTTCTTCAGGTCTTCCATGTTGAGCTTGCCCTGGATGGCAAGTTCGGAATAAAGAAGCGCAGACATATGGCCCGGATCCATGAAGAAACGGTCACGGGCTTCCCAGTTGGGGTTTTCAGGGTCAAAACGAAGGAATTCTGCGAAAAGCAGGGTGATGGCGTCTGCTGCACCCATAGCTCCACCCGGATGACCGGACTTAGCCTTCTGCACCATGGCAGCGGAAAGAATTCGAACGTTGTCGGCCGCTTTAGTAACGATCGCGTCTTGCACTTTTTTACCTCTCTCTAGATATAAGGCGATGAGCCGCCTATAAAAATTCCGTGCCAAATGTAGCTTTTTTATACTAGGCGCTCAAGTCGAAAAGGAGAAAAACGCACTTTCCAATGAAAAACGGGTATTTTTACTGAACATCAGTGCAGTTTCCGTGTTTTCAGCAGACCTATTCAATGGGCTAAAAAAGAAGGTAGGAAACCCCAAGGACGATTCCAACGGAATGAAAATTATAAACATGCGCGGCAAAATCCTTGTTAAACGACTCACTCATCTGCACGTTCCATCTCAAGTCCAGATTAAAATGATCCGCCAAAATAACACACATACCAAAAATAAGGTCGTAATCCACAGATGACCGAAGATTCTTTTTAATCAAATTTTCCGATCCTAAACTAGCCGTTAATGGAATGTTTACCTGAGCGCCTACATCAAACATTACATTCCACCGAGCGCCCTTGAAGGCTAGCAACATCGGAATGGCCAAGCGAGTCTGTTCCAGATCTCGACGTTCCTCCACAAGCTCATCCTTTTCTCTTCTTAAAAAGCTTTCTGAATTTTTCGAAAACGAGTACTCATACAACACTCCCAGCCGTAAGGCGACATCGTTATACACCCCAATGGGAATTTGAGCAACGATTCCTACCGAAAAAGAGATCCCATTAAATTTCCCTGTAGTATCGCTTCTTTCCCTATAATCCTGAATTTCGTAATCCGCACTCGCTAAGTCCATATACCCCAGCGTTATGCCAAGTCCTAAATTCCAATCCAGAGGCACCACCCTCATCTTGGCTTCCTCTACCGTGATTTCCGTGTGGGTAACACTATCCATCACATAATGTTGCGCATGATAAACGCTATCCTTGTAAGCTTTCGTCTCTTCCGGTCTAATGCGTATAATACGATAGCCCTCGAGAGTCCGTTCCGGCAAGGAATCTTCAGCGAAGGAGAAAACAGTAAGAAAAAGGAACAAGCAGCAACATAAATGTTTCATGTTCCCTCTCCTAATAACACTTGTTGTCGTTCAACAAAGCAACCAATTCAGACTCGGATAAATACTCATCGCACCGATACGCTTCATCTTCTACGGGCTTGTCCATATTAGGCGCTCCGTCCACAAGCAGTCCAATGGACGCCCCAATTCCAGCTCCGATAGCTGCACCAAGCGCAATCATCTGCCCCCAAACAGCGCCGTCCTGAGCCATGAAGGCGGCGATCCATCCACCAGCAAGCCCCGAAAAACCCAATACGATTCCTCCCGTCAACGCCCCCCAAACAATACCATGCAACGGATGGTTCCTACTTAAATAGGAGTTATTCTTAAAACCTTTCTTGCATATTGTGATGCTATCTTTCGGGATAATTGTAAATAGGCCTTTATTAAGAGAATCGTCATAGAACCAGCGATCTGTCGAATAACCCTGAGCGCTGGGTAAAACGATATAATCATTCTGGGGATCGTAACAGAACCGGTCTATCATAAATAAAGTTGTATCCGTTTCCGTCCGAGATTCATAAGCAAGCTCTCTAGACTGGGTCTTGGGAATAACGCCCTCGTACTTGACAACTTCCGCCTTACTTTTTTCCGGCTTATCCAGAGGATGATATATGCGGGACTCCGTAGGATTTGCACATCCCGTCAAAAGCAGAAAAAACAGAAACAGCAGAAACAATAAACGCTTCACATTAACCTTCAGGAAATACCATCCTTGAATATATACAAATCTTTTATCTATATTTCGGGCACTTAGGAGTTTTTGATGAAAGCGACTGTTTTACGTATTTTGAAGAACCTCGCCCACCCGGGAACCATCATAGGCATTATCGCATCTATGGCGATTCCCTTTCTGGTATATCTCGCCCCCAATATTGGCCACAAGGATATCATCCAGCAGCTGGATCTGTACCTTCCCTTCCCCTTGTTTGCGATCCAGTTCATTGCCTCCATCGTACTCTTCGTACTGTTGCAGAAGGATTTCAGGAACTGGATCAAGACCATCCTGCCGGAAAAGAAGTTCACCATCCTCATGGTCCTTTTCACTCTGGCAGTCACCATTTTTGCAGCTACCCAGATCGAAGCCCGTCACCGCGTTCAGAGTGACGAAAGCGTATTCATGTCTGTAGCCCAGAACATGTATTACAACCAGGAATCTGGCACTTGCAACCAGGGCTATTTCGAGGATGGAAAACTCACTTGCGTTTCCAAGTCCAACAGTTTCAAGACCAAGGGACTTTCCTTCCTGTACACCTTAGGCATCCCCCTGCTGGGCACGGACCTCCACTGGATTTTCAACTTCGAGCTGTTGCTGTTGCCTTTGGCAGTTCTCCTCATGTTCCTGGCGGTGGTCGCCTGGACAAGGCAGCCTCTCCTGGCGTTTTTCGCAGCGCTCCTTACTGCACTGCAGCCCACCGTACTTTTCCAGTTCCGCTCCATGTCCGTGGAGCCTCTCTATGTTTTCCTTTCCGCACTTTCTGTACTGACCTTCCGTTACGCATATGATCGCAATACAGTAAAACACTGGGCCCTGTTCGCCCTGATTCTCGCCTTCTTTGCACAGACCCGTCAGGAAACAGTCTTCTGTTTCGCGCCTTTCATTCTGGTTTCCCTGCCGAAACTTCTGGACCAGAAGAGCGCCAAGGCACCTACCTTCTTCGTTCTTTTGTCCCTGTTCTCCGTGCCGGTGCTTTTAACCATCAGCTATTTCCAGGGTTTCGGATTCCAGGGCGGTGAATTTGAAGCTCACGGTCACTTCCTGGAAGATGTTTCCAGGAACTGGGAAGTCATGACCAAGCCCCTGAACGACAAGGGCGAACTGGTCAACCCCTTCCTCACCTATTTTAACTACCTGTTTGCCGTAGGCGGAATCTGCCTGATTCTCAAGGCGATCTTTGACGCATTCACCCGCAAGGACAGGTACCGTTTCTTCTTCCTGGAATTTCTGGTCTTCCTGGTCCTTTACCACCTGCAGACCTACGTCATCCTGGAAAACGTCTCCGGCGACTTTACCATCGAAATTAACCAGCGCTACAGTCTGGTCATGCTGCCCTCCATGGCAATCCTTGGTGCAATTCCTGTATCCTACCTGATTCTATTCGCAGCAAAGCTAGTCAGTTCCAAGCGCACCACAACAGTAGCCTGCATTCTCGGACTCCTTGTAGGCGCAGGCTTTACCGCCTGGACATTCCACTACAAGGATGATTTCAACAAGAACATTATGTACAACCGTAACCACCTGACCATGGAAGAATCCGAAATTCTCCACTGGCTGGGAACGTTGTCCCAGAAGAATAGGCTCTTCATTTACGGTAGACCTTGGCACTTTATCGGTTACGGAGTATCCTCCATCCATTACGACCGAGCCCGTCTGATGTCCAACGAGGAACTGAAAAAGCTGGTGGACAAATACCAGGGCGAAGTCTACTACATCCGCGGCCTGGATTGCTGGGACAGCCAGACCTACCACAAGAAAGCTGTGGAACACAGAATTCCTACCACCTGCGACGTCTTTGAACGAGAAATGGACATGGAAGGAGTGGCAAACTTCCTGATTACCAACAATTACTGGGTCCAGATCGCTAAATTCAACGGACGCAGGGACTATAATCCCGTAAATATTATTGCCGTAAACGACCCCGTCTTTGAAGTTCCTACAGACACTCTGGCCGGTAAACCGGGTCTCCGCATTTCCTTTAGCCTGAACGAAAGAGGGAACGCCATTAACGACTGGTCCTACGCAATCTTCGTCAATGGCGAAAAAAGCAACGACGGTCCGTACATCCGTGGCGACATCCAGATGAACTATTCCGCAAGCAAGCTGAAACAGGGCTACAACACCATCCGCTATGTGGTATACGACAACCTGAAGCGTAAGGCAATCGCAGATATCCAGAGGTTCTATTTCCACAAGGACGGAGGCGTTCTCCCGTTAGTAGACGTGCCCTACGAAAGTCACCAGCAGGGCTGGGGCAGCATCCAGAAAAACAAGAGCATTGACGGAAACGCATTCAGGATTGCCGGAAAGCAGTACGTCTATGGTCTCGGCATCCACACCCCGTCTTCCACCGTCTACCATGTGGACGGCAAGTTCAAGACCATTCAGGCCTCCTTCGGGCTGGACGAGGAATCCCTCTGTGGCGACGGCGCAAGACTTCAGGTTATCGGTGATGGAAAGGTCCTCTACGAAAGCGAAGCCTTTACCGCAGGAACCTTGAACAACCTGGACGTGAACATCGAAGGCGTCAAGCAGCTTACGCTGGCCACTCTCCAGCTTGAGTCCAACAACTGCGACCATGTGGACATCATCAATCCCGTTCTCATTCCGTAACAGAGACTGACCTATGCTATTATCCGTAATTATCCCCGTATTTAACGAAGAAGAAATCGTAGCAAAGACCTACGAAGTACTGGAAAATGTCCTGAAGGATGTGGAACACGAACTGATTTTCGTGAATGATGGTTCCAGAGATCGCACCCGTGAAATCGTGGAAGGACTGCTCCCCGGCAATCCCAACAACAAGATTGTGAATTTCAGCCGAAACTTCGGTCACCAGGCAGCCTTTAGCGCAGGCCTGGACCACGCCCAGGGCGACGCAGTCGTCATTATTGACGGCGACCTGCAGGATCCGCCGGAACTGATTCATGAAATGCTGGAAAAGTGGCGCGAAGGCTACCAGGTAGTCTACGCCCAGCGTAACAAGCGTGCCGGCGAAACCATCTTCAAGCGTTTTACCGCATTTGCCTTCTACCGCATTATCGGACGCTTGACCAGCATCGACATTCCCCCTGACACCGGTGACTACCGCCTGATGGACCGCTGCGTCGTGGACCAGCTGAAGAACCTTCCGGAACGTAGCCGATTCCTTCGTGGTCTCGTCTGCTGGGTTGGCTTCAAGAAAATCGGCGTCAAGTACGATCGCGCGGAACGTACCGCAGGCACTTCCAAGTACCCCCTGAAGAAGATGATCCGCCTGGCTGTCGACGGCATTACAGGCTTTAGCACTTCCCCGCTGAAGATCAGTTTCTACATGGGCTTGTTCGCTGCCATCGTCGGCTTCGCCGTTTTCGTATGGTCCATCGTGGAAAAGATCGTCAATCCCGCTACGACCGTACCGGGCTGGGCCTCCCTCATGACCGCCATCGTATTTTTCTCCGGCGTGCAGCTCATTACCATCGGTATTCTGGGTGCCTACATCGGACGAATCTATGAAGAAGTAAAGCAGCGTCCGTTATATATTGAGGATAAGAAGAAATAATTTTTGGAGTGTTTATGAAGAACAAACTTTTCGTCATGAGTTCCGCCAGTGGCGCAGGAAAGTCCACCTTGCAGAAGATGGTCCTCCCCGACTTTCCCGACATCAAGTATTCCATTTCCGCTACCACCCGCAAGCCTCGTGAAGGTGAAGTAGACGGCGTCCACTATTTCTTCAAGACCCGCGAAGAATTTGAAGAACTGATCAAGAGCGACGGTCTCATCGAATACAACGAAGTCCACGGGAACTATTATGGCACTCCCAAGAGCTTTGTAGAAAAAACTCTGGCAGAAGGCAATCGCGTCCTGTTCGACCTGGACGTATTCGGCAAGGTGAACTTCGACAAGGTCTATCCCGACGCAACCGGTATTTTGATTCTCCCCCCCAGCGACGAAGAACTGGAACGTCGCCTCCGTGGCCGTGGTACTGATTCCGAGGAAGTGATCCAGCTCCGTCTTGCAAACGCCAAGAAGGAAGTGGAATTCGCCAAGACCCAGGGCAAGTACGAATACACCATTGTCAATGACGACGTGGAAAAAGCTGCCGAAGAACTCCGCGCCATCTTGAAAAAATAAAACGGACGGACAAAGCATCCTCTGAGTAGGCGAAGCCTATGATAGCGCAGTCGTTTTTTGGGGGTTCTAAGGGGGCAACGCCCCCTTACGTCATTAGTCTATTTCCACCTTAATATCTACGCCCGGGGCCCATGGCTTCGGGGCGTTTACGATTGGGCTTAAGATGCGGCGGACAAGGACCAGGTCCTTGGTCTTGACATAAAGTTTCGCCCAACGGACATTCTGGACCATAGAGATAAAGGCATCCACAGGCCCTAAGACGAGTAGGGATTTTTCAGCTCGTAAGATTTGTTCCAGACGATTGACCGTAGCAGTCAGGAGAGATTCATCCTTACTGCCGCAACTGATTTCCACCAGTTTGCAGAACGGCGGATAGAATGCGTCCTGACGGTCCTGAACTTCCTTGGCCGCAAACCCTTCGAAATCGTGATGAACCGCAAACTGCATGACAGGTTCAGTCGGTTTCAATGTCTGGATGAAAACTTGTCCAGGAACATCTCCCGCGCGCCCCGCACGACCCGCCGTCTGGCTCAGCAACTGGTACATTTTCTCGCCGGAGCGGAAATCCGGAATTCCCAGGCCAGAGTCAGCGCCTACCACACCCACCAGGCGGACGCCCGGAAAGTCATGGCCCTTCGCCACCATCTGAGTCCCTATAAGGATATTGTATTCCCGATTGCGGAAAGAGTCCAGAATCTTCTCGCTGGCCCCCACGTTCTGGGTAGTGTCACGGTCCATACGGATTACCTTGGCGCCGGCCACCCACTCCTGGATTTCGTCTTCCAGCATTTCGATGGCACCGCCTACGAACTCATAAGTTTCCGCCCCACAGCTATGGCAGGGAGAATTCACCGGGTAAAGTCTCCCGCAGTAATGGCACATCAGGGAGCTGTACTGTTTGTGGTAAACCAGCGGGACATGGCAATCCTTACAGTAAAGAGTTTCGCCACATTCAGAACAAACTCTTATTTTGGAATAACCGCGACGGTTCATCAGCACAATGGCCTGACCTCCTGCGGCAACACAATCCGTCAAGGCCTCTCGAAGTTGCGGAGACAGCATGATGCCCTTCTGCTGGCGCATCTTGCACATATCCAGGATGCTCACCTGAGGCATAGGGGCCTGGGTTGCACGCTCCTTCAAGGTCAGGACTTTCAGGTTTCCAGCCTTGGCATTATTGTACGTCTCAAGACTTGGGGTAGCGCTACCTAAAACCACAAGCGCCCCGTGCCTGTAAGCCAGATGGAAAGCCAAGTCCCGGGTGTGGTACCGAGGCGCCGGATCCTGCTGCTTGAAGGAAGAGTCATGTTCCTCGTCAACAATCACCAGGTCAAAATCGAAGGGAGCGAGAATGGCACTGCGGGTTCCCAGCACCACCTGGGCGGAACCATCCATAATGGACACGTAGCCAGCACGTTTCTTCGGGCTGGACAAAGCCGAATGGAGCACCACTACGGGAACCTGCAGGAAATTTTCAAATCGGGAAGCCGTCTGCGGTGTAAGGCCAATTTCCGGAACAAGAATGAGGACCCTTTTCCCGCGGGAAAGAGCCTCGTAGGCAAGTTCCTGATAGACACGGGTCTTGCCCGAGCCCGTCACACCGTGGAGCAATGTCCCGCGGAAACCGGTACCATCCAGATCAGCAACCAGGGATTGCAGTGCATTCTTTTGTTCTAAAGTCAAGGGAGGCAAATCCTCAGGACGAGGCGGCAACCCACACGTCATGCCGGACCTTGTCATGCCGAACTCGTTTCGGCATCGGCTCTCTTGTGCAAGGGCAGTCTCTGCGTCAGCAATGTTTTGGCATCGGCAGTCCTGTTCCGCGTTCTCTCTAGCGGCATACGCTTCCAGAAACCTTTCGAAATCTGCCGGCCAGAAGACAAAGAGCGCCTTCATGGGAGTGCTTATATAATAACTGGCAGTCCATTCCAGATTCTCCATATACCTTTCGGAAAAAGAAAACCCGGACTGATGGGGCATCGCCAATCGCACGTCAAAACTGGGACGTTCCCAATGGACCTTGGAAACGACGGCAAGGGCAGGCTTTTTACGGGTTGCAAACTGAACCCACACCAGATTGCCTCGTCGCATCTCCACCCCCTGGGGCACCCCATAGGTGTAAACCGCAGGCGCCATGGGGATATAGACTTCGCAAAACTGCGTGAGAGTCGCAGACTTTACCTTCGTCTTTATTTCCTCCGGCGGAATGATTTTGGGGATGCGTTTTGCCATAGGGGCAAAGATAGTTAAACCCGCCCCCCAAATTCCCCTAAAAACCGATTTTTTTTGGTTGACAAAATATTTTTTAATTAGATTATGTTATATAGACCTGATACCATGGTCTACCTACCTATTGGAGATTTTTTATGAGCCTTTTTGATTTTGTGAAACCGAACTGGAAAAAGTCCGACCCCTCCGTACGTGCTGCCGCCGTAGAAAAGGAAGTCAGCGATCAGAGTATCATCGAAACTCTGGCCAGTTCCGATCCTGATGTAAAAGTTCGTACCGCAGCCGTCAAGAAAGTTGCAAGCCTCAAGGTGCTGAAGGCAATTTCCTCCAACGACAGCGACGAAAGCGTCAAGACCCTGGCCAAGAACCGCTACCAGGATGAAGCATACAAGAAGCTCAAGAACCTTAAGGACGTCGCCGGCGAAGACCTGGACCTGCTGAACGACCTGAAGGAAACCCATTTTGCAGATGACCTGCTGAAGAACAACACTACTTGCGAAGCAATCCGCAAGGTCCTGGTTGAAGCATGCAAGAAGGCTAGCATCCTGGCAGGTGTTGCCACCCGTGACGCAAGCGAAGCAATCGCAACCATCGCCGCAAAGAAGGTGGACTCCGATGCTCTGATGGCCGACATCGCCAAGAATTCCAAGCACATTTCCGTACGTAAGCTGGTCTCCGACAAGATCCGCGCCAAGAAGGAAGCAGAAGACGGCGGCAAGAAGGCCGCAGCCCTCCTGGCAGGCAAGCAGGACGCACTTCTCGGTCAGGCACACCACCTGGCAGCCCAGAAGGATCCCCTCGCAGTAAAGGACCAGTTCGACAACCTCATGGCAGAAGCCCGCGCTCTCGGCATGGGCGACAAGCAGGCTGCACTGGACGAAGTTTACGCAAGCTTTAACAAGTTCTGCGACGAAGCAAACGCAGAAAAGATTGCAGCCGAAAAGGCTGCTGCAGAAAAGGCCGCAAAGATTGCCGCCATGACTGCAGGTCTGGAAGAACTGGAACAGCTCATTTCCGATAGCAAGGTGGCCGACAACGCCCAGCGCGTTGACGAAATCGTCGCACTCTGGAATGACGGCAAGTCCATCATGGACGCAAGCCTGATCAAGCGCTACAACAACGCCTTCTTCAAGGTTCAGGAAATCCAGAAGCCCGTAGTCGTAGAAGTTTCCGAAGGCGAAACCGCCGATGAATCCGCCCGTCCGGAACTGCTGGAACGTCTGCAGACTCTGGCCGATACCGACGTCAACGAAAGCACCGGCAAGTATCTCCACGCCATCGTCCGCGAATGGGAAAAGCTTCCCCTGCTGGAAGGCGAAGATCCGACCCTCCAGAGCTACAACGCCATTAGGAACAAACTATCCGAAAAGATTGCAGCCTTTACCGAAAGAGCCCAGAAGCTGGTGGAAGAAAATTCCGCGAAGCTCCGCGCCATCATCGACAAGGTCAAATCCTTCGACGAAAACGAAGACTTCCGCGAACTGAACAAGAAGGTTCGTGAATGCTACAACCAGTGGAAGGAAATCGTTGGCGAACAGAAGTTCAAGTATCACGACCTGTGGCAGGAATACAAGGCTGCCACTAGCCGCTTCCAGGAAATGCAGCAGTGGGAAAACTGGCGTAACGAACAGGCCCGCGACGAACTGCTTGCAGAAATGGATTCCATGACTAAGGAAGAACCCAGCCAGGCTCTTCTGAACAAGCTCCGTGAAATTTCCAACCGCTGGAAGGAAATCGGTCCTATCTCCGCTGCAAAGCTCCAGGAATACCGCGACCACTTCCAGGGCAACTACGAAAAGATTAAGGAAAAGTGCGCACCCTTCATTGAAGAAATGAACGCCGAACGCATCAAGAACCTCGCCGACAAGGAAGCCATCTGCGCCAAGATCGAAGAACTGGTCAACAATGCAGAAATCTTCTGGAAGGACAAGTTCAAGACCATGCAGGAACTCCAGGAAAGCTGGAAGAACATCGGCATGGTTCCTAAGGAAAATGTCGCCGCCCTGACGGAACGTTTCAAGGCAGCAGCAAACGCATTCTACGCCCAGCACAAGGAAAACCTGAAGGCCGAAGATGTTTCCCGCGAAGCCAACTACGAAAAGAAGGTGGCTCTCTGCATGGAAGCCGAAGCCATTCAGGAATCCAGCGACTGGAACGCAACTTCCAGCAAGCTGAAGCAGCTCCAGGACGCATGGAAGGCAACGGGTCCCGTACCCAAGAGCAAGTCCGACGAAATCTGGACTCGTTTCCGTACCGCTTGCGACGCCTTCTTCGAAAAGAAGCGCGCCCACTTCGAAGAAATGGACGCCTCCAAGCAGAAGAATCTGGACGCCAAGAATGAAGTCTGCGCCAAGTTGGAAGCCATGGAAGCAGCAGCCCAGGGTTCCCTCGAAGAACTCAAGGCCATGGAATCCGAATTCAAGTCCCTGGGCATGGTCCCCAAGGAAGCCATCGAAACCGTTAGCGAACGCTTCAACACCATCTACAACAAGATTCTCGCCCGCCTTGCCAGCGCAGACGCAGCCTTGACTGCTGCACTTGCCGAAGTGAAGACCAAGAAGCTTGAAATGATCGACAAGGTCAAGGAATTTGCAGAAAGCGCCGGCTCCAACCAGCTGGCTGATGCCGTCCGCGAAATCCAGAAGGAATGGCGCGAAATCGGTTCCTGCGGTGCAGAAGATTCCGCACTCTACAAGACCTTCCGCGAAGCCTGCGATGACTTCTTTACCCGCCGTCGCGACCAGCTGGACATTCAGGAACAGGCCCGCCAGAACAACCTTCAGAAGAAGCTTTTGCTCTGCGAACAGGCTGAAGAACTGCTGAACGACCTGAGCGAAGCTACTGTAGGCGCTTCCATGAACAAGGTGAAGCATCTGCGTCGCCTCTGGAAGGAAGTGGGCGCAGTTCCTCGTGAACATTCCGAAAAGACCTGGCAGCGCTTCAACACCGCCTGCGACAAGGTTTTCGCATTCGGCCGCAAGGACGAACCCAAGCCCGCCGAAACGGAGGCTCCTGCCGAAGCACCGGCTGCAGAATAACGTCATCCTGAGCGGCAACGCCGCGAAGGATCCAGGGACGATCTAATAAACGAAATACGTTCTTTTTAAGAACGTATTTTTTTATCTTTAGCGTCATGAAATTTCCTCCTTGGACATCGGTTGACGAAGCGGCCCGCTTACTTGCGGACGGCCAGGTTGTGGCAATCCCTACAGAAACAGTTTATGGCCTTGCAGGTAACGCCTACGAGCCTAAGGCACTGGCTCAGATTTTCGCCATCAAGGAACGTCCCACGTTCGACCCCCTGATTGTCCATATCTGCCATATTGACCAGCTAAAGGACATCGCCAAGGATATTCCCGAAGCCGCCTACAAGTTGGCGGAAGCCTACTGGCCCGGCCCCATGACGCTGATCCTTCCCAAGAAGGACTGCATCCCGGACCTGTGTACCAGCGCATTGCCCTCCGTGGCAGTACGTTTCCCGGCACACCCTGTAGCTCAGGAAATCATCCGCAAGGCAGGCGTCCCTCTGGCAGCCCCCAGCGCAAACCTCTTTAAGCACGTAAGTCCCACAACAGCCAAGCATGTCGCCGACCAGCTGGCAGACCGCGGGCTTGCAGGCATTGTAGATGGCGGCCCCTGCGATGTAGGTGTGGAAAGTTCCATCATCTCTCTTACGGGCGAAATTCCCACGGTGCTTCGCCCCGGTGCAATTACCCCCGAAATGGTAGAGAAGGTTCTTGGTCAGGTGGCTATCAAGGAATCAACCTCTAAGCCGGGCCAGCCCATGGCCGCCCCCGGCCAGTGCGACACCCACTATCGCCCTCAGGTACCTTTGTATTACGGAGTCGTTCCCGAAGGAACAAAGCTGCCGGAAAACACCGTCCGTATCGCCTTTGGCAAAACGGAAGGCCCTGTTCCCGCTACGTTGAATCTTTCTGAATCGGGCGACATGCTGGAAGCAACCGCCAAGCTGTACGCCTACATGCACGACCTGGACCTCCCTCAGTATCAGCTGATCCTGGTGGACCCAATCCCCAATGTGGGCGTGGGCATGGCCCTGAATGACCGCCTCAAGAGAGCAAGCATCAAGCTATAATTGCACATTCGTGCACCAAATTTTTGTTATATTTTATTTCAGTGGCTTCATGACACAAAAGTGACATGAAAAAATTGTACTTTTGTGGAAAATTTTTGATTTGTTGAATAAGCAACCTAAAGAGTTCTGATTTTTATGGCAGCTAGCAATTATACAGACGACAGCATTAGAACACTGGAATGGAACGAACATATCCGCGAACGTCCGGGTATGTACATCGGTAAGCTTGGCGATGGCCAGAGCCCCGACGACGGTATTTACGTTCTCGTCAAGGAAATTATCGACAACTCCATCGACGAATTCGTCATGGGCGCCGGTAAGAAAGTCATTATCGATATTGAAGATCACTTTGCCCGCATCCGCGACTTCGGCCGTGGCATTCCTCTGGGCAAGGTCATTGACTGCGTCAGCAAGATTAACACCGGTGGTAAGTACGACTCCGACGCCTTCCAGAAGTCCGTGGGTATGAACGGTGTGGGTACCAAGGCGGTAAACGCCCTTTCCACCAAGTTCATCGTCAAGAGTTTCCGTGACGGCCGTTGCAAGGAAGCCGAATTCAGCAAGGGCGTCCTGGTCCGCGAAGAAAAGGAATGCAACACCACCGAAAAGAACGGTACCGAAATCTACTTCGAACCGGACGCAAACATTTTCAAGAACTTCAGGTTCCTTCCTGCCTATATGGAAGAAAAGGTGTGGAACTACGCCTACCTGAACAACGGTCTTTCCCTCATCATGAACGGCAAGACCTACGTGAGCCCCAACGGTCTTCTGGATTTGCTCCAGAAGCATGTGGATGATTCCATCCGCTACCCGGTGGCACACTTCAAGCAGAACGACATTGAAATCGCATTTACCCACGGAAACCAGTACGGCGAACATTACTACAGCTTCGTCAACGGCCAGTACACCACACAGGGTGGTACTCACCAGCAGGCTTTCCGCGAAGGTATCGTCAAGGGCGCCCGCGACTTCTTCAAGAAGGACCTGGACCCCTCCGACGTTCGCAACTGCATTATCGGCGCCATTTCCGTCCGTATTCAGGAACCGGTGTTCGAATCCCAGACCAAGACCAAGCTGGGTAGCACCACCACTGCACCGGGCGGCGCTCAGCTCCGTACCTGGATCGTGGATTACGTTTCCCGCGAAATGGACAACTACCTCCATAAGAATCCGGAAACCGCCAAGGCCCTTCAGGATCGCATTACCCAGAACGAACGTGAACGCAAGGAAATTGCGGGCATCAAGAAACTGGCTAACGAACGTGCCAAGAAGGCAAACCTTCACAACCGCAAGCTTCGCGACTGCAAGATCCACCTGACCGACGTAAAGAATCCCCTGAACAAGGAATCCATGATCTTTATTACCGAAGGTGACTCTGCATCCGGTTCCATCACCAAGGCACGTAACGTGCAGACCCAGGCGGTGTTCAGCCTTCGCGGTAAGCCGCTGAACAGTTTCGGCCTCACCAAGAAGGTGGTTTACGAAAACGAAGAATTCAACCTGTTGCAGAGCGCCCTGGATATCGAAAACGGTCTGGAAGACTTGCGCTACGACAAGGTGATTATCGCAACCGATGCCGATGTGGACGGCATGCATATCCGTCTGCTTCTCATGACCTTCTTCCTGCAGTTCTTCCCGGAACTGGTGGAACAGAAGCACCTGTTCATCCTTCAGACTCCGCTGTTCCGTGTCCGCAACAAGCAGGTCACCAAGTACTGCTACGACGAAGTGGAACGTGACAAGGCCGCCAAGGAAATCGGAAAAACCGGTCTGGAAATCACCCGATTCAAAGGTCTTGGCGAAATCAGTCCGGAAGAATTCGGACAGTTCATTGGCGAAGACATGCGTCTGGAAACGGTCATCCTCCCGCCGGATGCAAACTTCAGCAAGATGCTTGCCTACTACATGGGAGCCAACACTCCCCAGCGTCAGGACCACATCGTGGCAAACCTCCGCGCAGAGGCAGTAGAAGAACTGTAATCCGGCAGAGAGATTGGTCTTGTTAGGCCATCCCGCAATTTTATATTTTCCCTTAAGAACAGCGTTCTTGAGGGATTTTTTATGGCCTTTGACAAAATCAAGCAGTATCCGCTACAGCTCTCCACTGCTTTCAAGCGATTCCCCGTAACCATCGGCTTCCTGGTATTCATTACACTCCTGTCCATCGGAGTCACCCAGATTGCCGAACGCAATCCGTTTCTACTGGAAAGTCATTTTAAGTTCATTAGCTGGGCACTCACATTCTCCGCCATGTCCGCAAGCCTGAGCGAGATGCTGGAATTTTACCAGGAACGCTACAGACCCATTAACGCCTGCAAACAATTGATTTTGCACGGGATCATCGCCGCCACCACGGGCGTCCTGATATTCGGGTCCTTTAAGTACGCACCGCTCTATCTTTCTTCCATCGCCATTGCCCTCATTTGTTCAATCCTGCTGGTTCCCTCCCTCAAAGGAAAGACGGACATTTTCCTCTGGAACTTTATCGGACGGACCATCAAGGCAATCTTTATCGCCTTAATCATCACAGGACTATTTGTCGGTGCAGTAGCCTTGCTCCTTTTCTGCTGCGAAATCCTATTCGGAATAGACGTCGAGAAAATCTTTATGCAGTTCGTCATGGAAATCTGCTGGGAATTTATGGCGCCAGTCATCGTCCTGGCAGGCATGCCCAACATGAAGGAACTAGAAGAGCAAAAGCCTCTCCACAAATTTATTTCCGGAGCCCTGCACTTCCTTTTTATGCCTGTACTGGCGATTTACCTGGTGCTCCTTTACGTCTATGGAATCCGATCTTTTTCCAGCACCCACATTTCCAGCTATGAGCCCACCATCTTTGTCATCATCGCAGCCGTCGCCGTAATTCTCGTGAGTCTATTGCTCTACCCCGCACACCTCCAGCAGAAAAAATCCTTCGACAAAGTCCTGCTAAAAATTTTTCCCATCGCAGTTCTCCCCCTGCTGCCCCTCATGACAAAAGACTTGTTCCAGGCCTTAAGTTCCTCTTATGTAGAGTCCTCCGACGTCTACCTGATCGTGCTGAATTTCTGGTTCTTCGGCGCCATGGCAATACTTCTCATCAAGAAAATCAAGAAGAAAATCTGGTGGATTATCGCCAGCCTCTGCATCACCAACCTGGCCATTTCCATCAGCCCCTTCAACGTTCCTTACATCACCGAAAGGATTAAACTTCACAACATCATACACGAATCCACCGTGAGTGACGAAAGCCCGGAATTTAATTGCACCGAATGCGAAAAACCAGAGCCTGATTACAAGGAATACACATTCCGCATCAGCAAGCAGAAAGCCATCGCAATCCCCCAGGGCAGCAAGGACATGTTCCTCCAGGAATACCGACACATTCCCGATAATCTAATAAGCGTCAGGAACGATACGCTCGTATTTAGCGTAAACTATAGAGATTCCCTGACAGAAACATTCTCCATAGCCCTAGCCGACATTCAAGTTCCCGACGGAGTCCATACCGACACCCTCTCCCCGCTGGAGCTGAACAATCCCAATGCTACCCTAGTGCTCCACAGGATCGAAGCCACCTTATACCCCGACACCACCCGCGATTACATCACCCTATCCGGATACCTATTCCTGAAATAACCCGAAACAAACTGAAGGAGTCCGGCGAAGCCGGGTGGAGCCGTAGGCGGAGCCTCGTGAACGAACAATGCCCAGCCCGAAGCCAACACCCGACGGGAACGAAACATCCCGATGCATCCCTACATTCCGGAAACGAAAAACGCCCGCGAGTACGGGCGGAGGGACAGGCGTTGTTTAGTGAAGGAGTCCGGCGAAGCCGGGTGGAGCCGAAGGCGGAGCCTCCTGAACGCACAACCCCTGCCCGGAGCCCCCTGCGGCCATCCCTACACAATCTTGAATGCCTGTGTGCGGGGAGCGCTTTTAGGCTTTGCCTTGCCCGGCTGAATCATTAGAACCTTCTCCATGCGGGTGCCGTCCATCTTGAGTACTCTAAAGGTATACCCCTTAATGACGACTTCCGCACCGGGGGACGGAATAATCCCCAAGGTAGCCTGAATCAAACCGGAAAGAGTTTCCACATGGGAATTTTCCGGTGCTTCCAGTTCCACACCCAGTTCGTATTCCAGGTCAGACAATGTCATCAGCGGATCCAGGATGTAGCGGCCATCCTTCAGCTTCTGCACATCCTCGTCTTCATCCACGTCGTCTTCGTCGCGAATTTCACCGACGATTTCTTCCAGGATATCTTCCAGAGTGACAAGACCAGCAGTTCCACCGTACTCATCCACCACAATAGCCAACTGGTTGCCCGTCTTGCGGAGTTCCGTAAGCATATCGTCGATCTTCTTGTGGTATGGTACAAATACAGGCGGCATGACCAGCTTCATAATATCAAAAGCTTCATTCTCGTGACGCTCCGTATACCACTGGAGGAAATCACGGTTCGAAAGAATACCCACAATATTATCCACCGTCTCCTTATAGACAGGCAGTCGGGAATGACGTTCGCTGTTCAGGACCTTCACCAGATCGTCCAGGGAAGTGTCCACGTCGATAGCGCACATGTCCACGCGAGGCGTCATGATTTCACGGACGGGAGTTTCCACGAAGTCAAAGATGTTCAGGATCATCTGGCGTTCTTCCTTTTCCAGGCCTTCCCCGTCTTGACCATTATCGTCAGACAAGTCCGCCTGCACCGCATCGCGGCGCTCTTCCGGAAGGAAGCTCAGCTTGGAATCGTAACCCATTCCCTTCAGGGATGTCACAAACAGGGAGTGGCAAATCTTTGCGGGAATAATAAAGGGCAAGCGGATATAGCGATACAGCGGAATCAAAACCACGGCCAGGGTGTCCGGCTTCAGGTTTCCCAGCAGGTTTGCAAAGAACACGGTGAAGGTGTAGATAATGATGCAAGCCACGACGATATATGCCGCAAAAGCCAGGATCCAGTATTGCTGAATCCAGTCCCAGGGAATCATCTCGAACAGGTAGAAGCCAAGAACGCCACTACCTACGTTGCAGAAAATTCGACCGATGGAAATGGTCTCGTTGAAGCCGCCCAGTTCTACCAGGGCAGCCACTTTTTCTTCACGTCCTTCACGGTCCTTGGCGTCGCGCTTTGCATAGATAGCGCTGAAGGAGGCCTTCACCAGGGAGAAGGAGAAAGAGACAATCAAAAAGAGAGCGAGAAAGGCTATCGCCCAACTATCGGCATTTTCCATTAGTCTTTCTCCTTGTAGGGATCAAGACCCAGGAATTCGCATTCACGGGCGCGCATGACCTTACGGTCGGCGGCCTTGATATGGTCGTATCCGGACAGATGGAGAAGGCCATGAACAATCACTCGCTTCATTTCGGCAAAGAACGTATTGCCGTATTCCGGAGCCTGGCGCTTTACCTGCTCCTTGGCGATATAGATTTCGCCAAGCATTTCCGGTTCGCCGGGGAATTCCGCATGCCATTCGAAGGAAAGCACGTCGGTCACCTTGTCCAGACCGCGGTAGTTCTTGTTCATTTCACGAACAAATTCATCGGAGCACAGGACGATGTTC
Organism: Fibrobacter sp. UWR4; assembly: GCF_003149045.1. Lineage (NCBI taxonomy): Bacteria > Pseudomonadati > Fibrobacterota > Fibrobacteria > Fibrobacterales > Fibrobacteraceae > Fibrobacter > Fibrobacter sp. UWR4. The sequence continues at coordinate 63,417 of NZ_QGDU01000015.1, forward strand.
ACATCCTTCTCCTTGCCTTCTTCGGCAAGAAGCTTCCTGGCCATCTTTTCGAACTTGTCCTTATACGGGAAAACATCGATGTCCCCTTCCAGGAGGAAATCGATGTTGTATTCGGGAGCGGCAACCTTCTTGGCTGCCTTAGGGGCTACCTTCTGGGTAGCTTTCTTAGTAACCTTTTTACTAGCAGGGTCCATTAGATATTGTACCACTTCTTGAGAACTTCGATGATTGCTTCGGCCTGGGCCTTTCCAGTAATCTTGAACTTGCCCTGTGCCTTGAAGTTGCCATTCATCTTGCGGTAACGGCGGAGACTCACCTTAGGTTCACCGAAATCACCAGTCTTGGGATCCTTTTCCTGATAGTGGAACATGACAGTAGGCCATGCACCCTTGGAAAGGATTTCCTTACCCAGTTCCTTGATAACTTCTTCGCCAGAGTCTTCGTCGCTAAAGGCAACGGTCAATTCTTCAACTTCCATAATTATCCTTTGGGTTGCAAAACGAACTTCTTTCAATTTGCTTTGAAAAAAGTCGCGTTTTTCTTACCTTCCGAGACTACGACTGCCTCGGGTGTGTAAAGAAAAATACATATATTTATTTCGGTTTGCATTCATTTAGTGAGGCAATATGACTTTTTCTAAGTATTTTAAGGCGATATCGCTATTCATTGCGGTCCTAGCATGCTTTTCTGCCGCCAAATCCGGTTCCGGCAAGATTACCTTTACCCTGGGCGACCCCCAGATCATGAAATACGGCAAGAGCGACTGGAAATCCATTCGCCAGAGCGGTAAAAAGGTGAACCAGTTCGACAAAATCCGCACGGTTTTGGAAGAACAGGTCATTATTAGCCTTCCCGACGGCAGTTCCCTCACTATCGACGAAAACTCCCTGGTGGAAATTCCCGAACTGCTCTCCGAGGACGGGGTCAACAACTTCTCCGCCGAGATCAAGAAAGGCCGCGTGAAGTTCAGCGTCCAGAAGCAGGCAAACGCCAAGAGTTCCATCAAGTTCTCTACCGGTACGGCTACTGCAGCAATCCGCGGTACCGAAGGTGTGTTTGCGGAACTGCCCAACGGCATGGCATTCGCCTCCCTCCACGAAGGTGCCCTCGAGCTGACTATCGGAAACAAGAGCTACACCATTGGCGGAGGCCAGACCCTCCTGCCTGGTGCCGACGGTACATATCAGGTGGTAGAACTGGCGGCCTCCGGTGAAATGGACTTCCTGAAGGAAGTGGAAGGCTACTTTAGCGATTCCACCGTTTCCCTGGATTCCATCATCAAGTTGGCCAAGGAAAAGGACAGCAAGTATACCGAAATGCTGAACACCCTCAAGGATTCCCTCCAGTGCAATACCAGCAACCTCCCCGACACTATCCGGGAAAATTCCGTTACCCTGAAGGCCATCTGTAAGCCTGGAATCAACGTAACGATCGCCGGCCAGACCATCGCCTCCACTGGCGAAGAAATTTCCGTATCTACCGGCTGGGCTTCCGATACCGAAGGCGACAAGAAGTTCCCCCTCACCTGCTCCGTGAACAATTTTACCGCCGATTGCGGCCTTTTGAAGACTTACTTCAAGGCTGTGGCAGAAGACACCGTCAAAAAGGACACCGTCCACGTACACAACAAGCTGGAACTGACATCCGGCCCTGTGATCAACGTCTGCGAAAAGGGACTTGCCACTGTGGAAGGCACCTTCGATCCTAGCGACCCGTCTGCATCCCTCCGTGTAAGCGTAGGCAAGAAATCTTCCGAAACCAACCTGCTTCTGCTGTTTAGCAACGGCAAGTTCAACTATTCCATTCCGGTAAACGACAAGATTGGCAACTGGAACGAAAAGCAGATCAAGGTGGAGTACGAATCCAATACTTTCGGCAAGGAAACGGCTACCGCTGAACTGAGCATCAACAAGAGCTGCCCCGACGTGAATATAACAGCCCCCTCTATTACCTTCATTGCCGCTGACGAAATCAAATGTAGCGCGGAACTGAAAGTGGGCGAAGCAAACGGCGATATCGTAATCCTTACTCCCTATCTGGATGGCGCCCCCATGATGGACAAGACCTTCCAGAACGACGGCAAGGCAACCGTAAATCTTGCCACAGGTATCCACGACTATAACTTCCAGGTCACGGACCAGGCAGGTCACAAGAGCAGCATTAGCCGCAAGCTGGGCTGCTACCCCGTAAGCGACAAGTTCTCCATCAGCCTCCGTAATGGTCCCTACGAACGTCTCCGCGTTCCCCGTCCGCCTCCCGGAGCAAGCACCATCCTCTATCGTAACCTGCACTTCACCATTAACGGCATGACCGAAAATGATCCTGTGTACATCAAGGAAATCGCCATTTCCCAGCAGGACAAGAAGAAAGTCATCATCAAGGGCTCCAGCCTCCAGTCCAATTCCGTGGACCACCAGGTGGAACTGTCCTGGGGAACCAAGGTTACCGTAAATATTGACGTAATCATGAAGAACGGCGCCATCATCAAGGCTTCCAAGACCTTTGACGCCACATCCAGCAACACGTCCAAGTCTAGCGAGGTGAAGTAATGAAGATGCCTTTCGTGATGACCGCAGTCGCCATGACCACCGCTATGGCCCTGGCACAAGATGCGAATACTGCAGCAGCACCTGCTGCGCCTGCAGCCGCACCGGCAGTAGCACCTGCCCCCCAGGCAGCCGAAGCTCCCGCTCCTGTAGCTGAAACACCCGCTCCCGTTGCGGAACCCGCTCCCGTTGCAGAACCGACATCTCAGCCCGCAGAAGTTGCAGCACCGACCGCACCGGCAGAAGTTCCCGTTCCCGTTGCAGAACCCGCTCCCGTTGCAGAACCGGCATCTCAGCCCGCAGAAGTTGCAGCACCGACCGCACCGGCAGAAGTTCCCACTCCTGTAGCCGAAACACCCGTTCCCGTTGCGGAACCCGCTCCCGTTGCAGAACCCGCTCCCGTTGCAGAACCCGCTCCCGTTGCAGAACCGGCACCTGTGGCAGAAGCGCCTGCCGCACCCGTGGTACAGAACAATCCCAGCGTATTTATTCCGGATGAAGAAGTTCCTGTTCTTTTGCAGAAAGGCACCAAGATCGGTGGAAATCTCCACGGATTCCTGAAGGCTGACAAGTCCCCCTACCTGGTGGGAGAAAACGTTTTCGTCGGCCCCCACATGGTTCTGGTCATCGAACCGGGCGTAGTCCTTCAGTTCGCCCCCAACACCGCTCTTGACGTTCAGGGCCAGCTCATTATCGCAGGCACCCGAAACCAGGGTGTTGTATTTAAGTCCGCAGCAACCGCACCGAAAAAAGGTGACTGGAAGGGCATTTACCTGTCCGGTGACATGAAGTCCGAAATCCGCTACGCCACCATTACCGGAGCCGAAAACGGCATCATTCTGGAAAACAGCAGTCTGGAAATGCAGTCCTCCACCATCGAGAAAACTGCTAGCCGTGGTGTCTTCGCGAGAAACTCCAAGCTGAACATCAGCGACAGCTACTTCTTCGATAATGCAGGTGCAGCCCTCCATCTGGCAAACCACTCCATTTCCGATATTCAGCGAGTCAAGTTGCTGAACAACAAGGTCGCCATCCTGAATTCCGAATTGGCCCAGACCGACATTATCACCGCTACCATCGAGGATAACGACGTCGCTATATTGGACAAGGGCAACGCCTACCTGACAACCGTCAACACCAGTATCACCAAGAACAAGCTGGGTGCAGCATCCAAGGAAGTTCTGGACAAGTCCGTCATCGGAAGCATTTCCGGTAACGTCAAGGACTTCAACTCCAATGTAGATGGGATTGTCGCAACCCTACCTGCCGATCCCGAAATTCCCGGCGTCCAGATCCGAATGTCAAAAGGAAAAGAAGAAATCGGGGAACTGATCGCCAACAAGGAAAATGAATCCCGTACCAGCGACACCACAGCCGGTAGCTGGTCCATTATCGGTAACGTAATGCTGGGTGGCAACTACCACTACGTACAGACCCGCAAGAATCACAGCCAGACGCCCGATATCGTGGGTGAAGACACCATCGCCTACAAGAAGCATTACAAGAACACCTTCCAGGTTCCTGGCTTTGGCGGCGAGGCAAGCGTCTACATGCTCATGACTTCCCCCGACGGAAAGACCATCGAGTTCAACACCGACATGACGGCTGATTCCTGGAATCACTTCTCCCCCAACCCTGTTTCCTTGACTTATAAGGACAACAAGCACCAGCTTATCGTAGGCGACAACCAGAAGATTGGCGGCGACATCTACATGTCCTCCATGCCCCTGTTCGGCGTGGACTACACCTTGTCCCTTTCCAAGAACAACGCCGACCAGCCGCTCCTTCAGTTCAATGCTTTCGGTGGCGAAAATCGCAGGCCTTACCTGATTGGCGACCGCCATCCGTACCTGTACAACGACTACATCGAGGAAGGCGAAACCCAGGCACAGCGCATGGTTTATGGCGGCCAGGTCAAGTGGGCTCCTCTCCGCAGATTTGACGCAACCCTCGGTATCCTTTACGCAAACGACGAAATCGAGGAACCGCTGTTCCGCGACGGAGACACTCATAGCGACTTGACCAGCGAACCCATCCAGAAGTCCCTTACCGCCTACGCCGACGGTAACTGGCTCTTCTATCCGGGCGATATCGAACTGAAAGGTATGATCGCCGTGGGTCGTGCAGATACCGCACAGGTCATGTCCGAACGCGCCATCAACAAGGTGTTTTCCGCAGAAGGCATCAGCGTAAGCAACTTCACCAAGTTACGTCAGTTGATGGAACATCCCAAGAGGATTGCCACCCTGTCCACTACGGAACTGCAGGAAATCTTCGGTGAAAATTCCACCCTCAATCCCGACGAAATGCGTTCCCTTCTGGAACACCTGATCGAGGAAGCCAAGAGAGCTAAGGATAGCAACGAGGATGACGTGGACGACGGCCGTGTGGCAGGTCTCAACTGGGGCAGCCAGAATTTTGCAATCGGAGCAAGCCTCTACTGGAAAATTTACAAGACCCAGATTTCCGGCCACATCAAGTACGTAGGCGAAGACTTCTACAGCGTGGGCTCTCCGAATCAGCTGTCCGACACTCGTGAGTTCGGCGGCGAATTGGAACAGATCATTACCAACTTCTGGACCTTGAATTTCAGCTATGACCTGAACGTGGAAAACGCAGGCACCGGAAGCAAGACCAACCTGTTCGGCCTTGGGGAAGGCACCCGCTGGGGCTTCTTCCAGAGCGCATCCGACGAATGGCTGGAAGAACACGAACTGGACAATGACCGTACCAAGTACATCCAGAACTTCAATCTCGAAAACTCCTTCAAGATCAATCCCTCTCTGGACGTGAAGGTGGGCTACAACCTGGAATACAGAACCCAGAATCGCCCCACTCAGCTCCACGGCAGCTACATCATGAATGATGGCATCTATAAGGACAAGTGGTTCAAGCCCCGCAAGGACAAGGCAACCACCATCATCAACGACAATGGCGAAGAAGTCGAAGTGGATGAAGATCGCTGGTTCCAGTACACCTCCACCTACACCGAAGAATACCTGGCATCCGGCCTGGAAGAAAAATCCCTCAAGCACGTCTTTAGCCTGAACGGAACCCTAAGAGCCTACAAGTCCGTATTCAAGGCTGGCGGCCGCTGGACCGTTCGTTCCGATATTTCTGAATTCGAGAAGGACAGCGTTGCAAGTAAGTTCAACTTCGCCGATACCACCTGGGAAAAGCTGGGTTACTACTACGGCGGTGCCGACTACTTTGACCAGGCATACCCCATGTCTGTCACCACCACACTGAGCATGCTCCAGAACCGTTTTGCCATTACGCCCCGATTCAAAAGCTACACCCGCGACAATATGAGCGAAGCAGAAGTGACCATCGAGGATGAATTCGAGATGCCCTTCATGAGCCGCTTCCTGGTGTTTAGCGCAGACGCCCAGTTCCGTTACCTGAGCACCAGCTGGGAAGATGGCGAAGAAGAAAAGGAAGATACCGAAGTGGATGTGGCAGGCAATCTGAGCCTGCGCATTAACCACACCAAGTCCTTCTATTCCGAATGGTACACCGGAGCAGGCCTGTACTACCGCCCGGACAACCTCAGTAACGAATACAAGGATATTTTCGGTGGCGTAAGACTAAACTACGTCTTCTAGGAAACAGACGAGGCAAAATTTCTATCTTTGCCACTGATGTTTACCTACCGCTACAGAGAACTTCCCGTCGCCCTTTCCAAGAAGGGGGAATACCGTGCAGCGCTTGCCCGGGAACTACGAATCCATCCCGAAGAGATTTTCAACCTTCAGGTGGAACGCTTCTCTCTGGATAGCCGCCGCAAGGGAGATCCCAAGTGGTCGTACAACGTGATTTTCGAGGTCAAGCGCCAGCTGCGTGCCACAGGTAATCACGCGAAGGGTCTGGTAGAAGCCACCCGCGAAACAGAATCTCTGGAAAACGACCCCCTCCGTAATACAGTCCCCATGGCCTCCCATGTGGATGTGATCGGCGCAGGTCCCAGCGGGCTGTGGGCAGCCCTCCATCTGTTACGTAAGGGATTCCAGGTGGATCTCTACGAGCAGGGCAAGCTAGTAGAAGAACGCTTCCGCGATATCCGCAAGTTCTTTGTGAACCGTGAATTTAACGCCTACAGCAACGTGCTCTATGGCGAAGGCGGCGCAGGCGCCTTCAGTGACGGAAAGCTGAACACCCGCAGTCGCAACCTCTTTTCCGAAGCCGTCCTGAAGGACATGGTAAGCTTTGGCGTAGACGAATCCGTGGTGACATTTGCAAAGCCCCATATCGGAACCGATCGACTGGTCCTGATGTTGCGTAAACTCCGTGCAGAAATCGCACGACTGGGCGGCCGCATCCATTACAGCACCACGCTGGAAGATATCGAAATCAAGGACGGCCGCATTTGCGCCATCAAGCTTCGGGACGTATCCCGCCGCAACCTCGGCGAAACCCCGTCCGCGAACTTTGCAGAAATCTGCCCCAGCCGATGGCAGAATTGCGAGGCCCTCGTCCTTGCGGTAGGTCATTCCGCCCGCCACATATACGAGATGCTCCATGCCCGCGGCGTCACCCTGGAAAGCAAGGCTTTCGCCATGGGCGTCCGAGTGGAACACCCTCAGATGCTGATCAACATGCGTCAGCTGGGCCGCGATATAGACACCAAGCTCACAGGTGCCGCAGAATATTTCCTGGCGACACCGACGCTGAACAAGACCAGCTCCGCCTACAGTTTCTGCATGTGTCCCGGTGGCGTTCTAGTCCCGTGTGCATCGGAACCCGGAACCCTGGCCACCAACGGCATGAGCTACAGTCACCGTAACGGACCTTTGGCCAACGGCGCCATTGCAGTGCCCATTACGCCGGGGGCAGAAGGTTTTGATATCAAGACCGCAGGCACCCTTTTTGGCGGCCTCGATCTGCAGCGCAAGATTGAAGCAGACGCCTATGCGGTAGGCGGCAAGAATTATGCGGCGCCGGCTCAGACCATCAAGAATTTTTTGGCAAAGCGGGTAGACAAGAATCTTCCCAAGACCACATATCCCTGCGGGTTAGTGAACAGCAATCTCTGGGATTGGATGGACAAGACCATCTGCAAATCCCTGGCGGAAGGCTTCCAGAACTTCGACAAGAAAATTCCGGGATTCATTGAAGAAGGGCTGATTGTGGCTCCCGAAACCCGCACCAGTTCCCCGCTGCGCATTACCCGCAACAACGAAACTTTGGAAAGCGTCAACACCAAGGGATTGTACGTCCTGGGTGAAGGCGCTGGTTACTCCGGTGGTATCGTCACTAGCGCCGCCGACGGAATCCGCCTCGCACATTACGCAAAAAGAAGTAAACAGTAGACAGTGGTTAGTAGACAGTAATTCAAAAACAAAACGTCCGCCAATCACCAACCACTAATCACTAACCACTAATCACTAATCACTAAAACATGATTACTCGCCAGATTGACCGCAACTTCGCAAATATGCGTCTCGACCGATTCCTCCGCAAGGCTTTTCCCGAGGAATCCCTGTCCGTATTTTTCTCCGTCATTCGCAAGAAGAAGGTCCGCGTCAACGGAGTCGTGGCCAAGGCCAACCAGATGTTGCAGGAAGGGGACCTGGTGAACATCTACGAAAATTTCAAGTCCGTTTCCGAAGAAGAAAAGGACATGAGCCGCGAACAGTCCGAACAGTTCAAGGCGGACAACCTCATCGCCTTCCCCGGTACCGAAGCCCGCGATAAATCCGCAGTCACTGGATTTGCAAAGAACAAGTCCACCTGGGGCAAGACCATGACCGGCGCCGAAAAGCAGTCCAACTGGGGCGCACAGGAACTGGATATTGTAATCCAGACCGAAGACTATATGGTGGTGAACAAGCCCTCGGGACTTGCAAGTCAGCCCGGCAGCGGAACCAAGCCCGGCGAAAGCCTGGTGGAATACCTGTGGGAATGGGGCCGCAAGGAACAGCTGGACTTTAAGCCCACCATCGCTCACCGCCTGGACCAGGAAACTTCCGGCATGTTGCTGGTGGCCCTCCACGGCGACACCCTCCGTGAACTGACCCGCATGATCCGCGAACACGAAGTGGACAAGTATTACTACGCCCTGGTGAAGGGAAACCTCACCAAGGAACGCGGCACCATCAGCGAAAAACTGACCCGCACCGATGCCGCCAAGGGCAGCAAGATGAAGGTAGGCCAGGATGACAAGGACGCCAAGGAAGCTATCACCCACTACCGCGTGAAGCAGCACTACATCGGTTATGACCTGGTGAAGATCCAGCTGGAAACTGGCCGTATGCACCAGATCCGCGCACACTTCGCAAGCATTGGCCACCCCCTGCTGGGCGACTCCCGCTACGGCGATTTCGCCCTCAATCGTGAAGTCAAGAAAACCCTCGGTCTCCACCGCCTGTTCCTCCACAGCTGCCGTCTGGAATTTGACTGGCAGGGCGAAAAGAAGGTTCTGGACTGCCCGCTGCCTAAGGAACTGCAGGCGGTCATTGACCAGCTGAAGCGAAAGCCCTACGAACGCAAGGAAAACAACTTCCAGCGCAGCCGTCGATAATTTCGCGACGCAACTACCCGACGTTAGACTCATGCCCGAAATGAAGTATCTACAAGTTGTCGCAGGCATTATCCGCCAGACTACAGACAACGTAACACAGTATCTCGCAACACAACGTGGTTATGGCGATTACAAAGGGATGTGGGAATTTCCCGGCGGAAAAGTGGAACCCGGCGAAACCAACCAGCAAGCCTTAGCCCGAGAACTTTCCGAAGAACTCGCCATACAAGTTTCCGTCGGCGATTTCGTCTGCACGGTGGAGCAGGACTACCCCGGCCGCCATGTGACCATGCACTGTTACTTCTGCGACATTGTGAAGGGCACCCCTACCCTACTGGAGCATGAATCCGCCCAGTGGCTGACGCTGGAAAATATTCGTTCCGTAAATTGGTTACCAGCGGACATTTCCGTAGTGGAAAGATTACTATCTTTTAACACATAATGAAACTACCTATCGTATGTATTATCGGACGCCCTAATGTGGGTAAGTCCTCCTTGTTCAACCGCATTCTCGGACGCCGAGCTGCCGTGGTCAGTGACCGCGATGGCGTTACCCGTGACCGTCACTATCAGACTGCGAGTTTCAAGGGTCATGAATTTACCGTAGTGGACACCGGCGGATTCTTGCCGGATGACTCCATCGACGTTCTCGCCGACAGCGTCCGTACCCAGATCTTTAACGCCGTGCAGGAATCCGACCTGGTTCTCTTCATGGTGGATGTTCGCGTGGGTATTACCAAGCTGGACCAGCAGTTCGCACGCCTTGTCCGTAAGCTGGACAAGAAGGTGATCCTTGTGGCAAACAAGAGCGAAAACGGTCAGGACCGTCAGGAAAGCTACGAGTTCCTGAAGCTTGGCTTTGGCCAGCCCCGCACCATCAGTGCCCTCACTGGCTACGCATGCCTTTCCCTTCTGGATGAAGTGATTACCGTACTTCCCACTCCCGTTCGTGGAGAACGTAAGGAAGAACGCCCCATCCGCTTTGCAATTCTCGGTCGACCCAATGCAGGTAAGAGCACTCTCCTCAACCGCCTGCTGAACGAAGACCGCGCCGTGGTTTCTGACATTCCGGGTACCACCCGCGATTCCATCGACTGCGACTTCATGGTAGATGGCAAGAAGTTTGTGGTGACAGATACTGCAGGTCTCCGCAAGAAGGCCAAGGTAGAAGACGAAGTTGAAATTTTCAGCAACATGCGCACCCTGGAAAGTATCCGTCGCTCCGACGTTTCTGTCCTGATGGTGGACTGCACCCGCGGTCTGGAAGTTCAGGACTTCCGCATCATTACGGACATCCGCAAGGCTGGTAAAGGTCTTGTTCTCGTTTTGAACAAGTGGGATATCCTCCCCAACAAGAACGACAAGTCCTTCGACCACATGGTAAAGGAAATGCTGGAACGTGAACCCATGTTGGAATACGTGCCGATCCTTTCCATCAGTGCCAAGGAAGGCCAGCGCGTGAACCGCGTGGTCCAGGCCATCCAGACCGTTTACGCCAACTGCCGTCGCGTCCTCGGTCGCGACAACGTGGCTCAGGCATTCGCACGTTTCCTGGAAGAGAACCCTGTTCCCAGCCAGAATGCCCGCGTGGTTCAGCTGACTCGCGCCTGCCAGATCATGGTGGAACCGCCGGTCATCGCCATCGAAACCCGCACTCCGGAATTGGTAGCGGAATCCTACAAGCGCTACCTGATGAAGAAGTTCTACGAAGAGTTCCAACTCCAAGGCGCTCCCCTCCGCTTGAACTTCGATATGAAATTAACCCTCAGAAAGGATGAAGAACTTGAACAGTTTACTGAGTCTTCCAATAGCGTACGTGTTGGGGGCGATCCCCAGCGCAATCTGGATCGCAAAACTCGCGAAAGGAAAAAACTTTGATATCCGTGACTACGGCTCCAAGAACGCAGGCCTGACCAACACCTTCCGCGTGTTGGGCTGGAAGCCCGCTCTTCCCGTAGTCTTCATGGATTTGCTGAAGGGCTTCTTCGGTCCCTTCATCGCCCTCAAGATGTGTGCAGCCGACGTCGCTGCCGGTGGTGCAGACTACACCGCATGGCTTCCCGTGGTTGCAGGTCTTCTGGTGATTCTCGGTCATAGCTACACTTGCTTTGCGGGCTTCCGCGGCGGCAAGGGCGTTCTCGCCGCACTGGGCGTGTTCCTGTGCCTGTGCCCCGTTACCGCACTCACCGCTTTTGCAGTATGGCTCGTCCTGACTATTTCCACCAAGTACGTTTCCGTGGGTAGTATCGGCGCCTGCGTCGTACTGGTGGTTCTGTCCGTCATGGGCTACTGCGGCGCACCCTATCCGGTGTACGACAACTTCACTCTGCCTCTGGCTATCGTCACTTCCCTCATCGGCATCTTTATTATCGTGAAGCACCGCGGTAACATCAAGCGCTTGATGAACGGCACAGAAAACGGTTTCGGCAGCAAGAGAAAGACTCCGAAGGCTTAAATTTTTATAGTTTAAGTGAACACAAGGATTTTATTATGAAAGTTACAGTTTTAGGTACTGGCGGATGGGGCTTGACTCTTGGCCAGGTGATTTACGAAAATAAGAACGACATCACTTTTTGGACAAACTCTCAGGCCGAAGTTGATTTGCTCTCTACGGAACATCAGTACAAGGACAAGCTCCCTGGCGTGATTTTCCCGTCTGATTTCAAGTACACTACGGACATGAACGCCGCTCTCGAAGGTGCGGAAATGGTCATGATCGTGGTGCCCTCCCAGTTCATGGGCGGTGTCGCCGAAAATCTCGGCAAGTGGACTCCCGAAAAGGGCAAGGAACCTGTAGTGGTTTGCGCTACCAAGGGTATCCTGGAAGGCACCAACCAGCTCATGAGCGAAGTTCTTCTTGAAAAGGTCCCTTGGCTTACCGACGACAAGATGGTAGCCTTTAGCGGTCCTTCCCACGCCGAAGAAGTGAGCCGTCATGTGCTGACCGCAATCGTCGCAGCATCCACTAACGAAGATTCTGCAAAGCTGGTCCAGAAGGCCATGAGCTGCTCCTACCTCCGCGTCTACACTTCTACCGACATCATCGGCGTGGAACTTTGCGGTTCCGTGAAGAACGTGATTGCAATCGCTTCTGGCGTGCTTTACGGCATCGGCGCAGGCGACAACACCCGCGCAGCTCTCCTGACCCGTGGTCAGGCAGAAATGTGTCGTCTGGGCAAGGCCATGGGCGCCAATCCCGAAACCTTCGCTGGCCTCGCCGGTATGGGCGACTTGATCGTGACTTGCCTTTCCCAGCATAGCCGTAACCGCTATGTGGGCGAACACATCGGTAAGGGCGAAACCATCGAACAGGTTCTCGCCGGCATGAAGATGATTGCAGAAGGCGTTCCCACCTGCCGTAGCACCAAGGCTCTGGCCGACAAGCTTGGCGTGGACATGCCTATCGTCAACGCCGTGTACGCACTGCTCTATGGCGGCAAGACTGTAAAGGAAGTCTTCGACGAAATCTGGGGCCGCGAACTCAAGGCCGAAAACTGGGCTTAATGTGTCGCAAGGGGCGCTGCCCCTTGGAACCCCGAAAAAAGAATACGGCTACGCAAACTAACGTTTGCTGGCCTTTTCTTTTTTGCTGAGGGGCACTAAAGTGCCTCCTCAGTTTACGCAATAAAAAACTTTGAGGAGGAAGCTTGCTTCCCCTCAAACAAAAAAGGACAAGCTGAATAGGCTCGTCCTATGATAGCGCAGTCCTTTTTTTGGGGGTCCAGGGGGGCCTCCCCCTGCATCTTATCTCCTTCGTGGGAGTTCGCTGGCGTGCTTTTCCAGCCAGACAGCGTCTTCCAGAGCACGTTCTGCTTCGGTTGCCCAGTCGGAATCGGGGAACTGCTGAACAACTTCGCGGTAGCGGGTTACAGCGCTATGGAAGTCGCGCATTTCGCGATAGATGTTGCCCATTTGCAACAAAGTAAAATAGCGTTCTTCCGGATTCTGTTGAGTTTCCAGCAAGGTCTTGTAGGACTGGAGCGCTTCACTCAGGTTGCCTTCGCGGAACTTCGCCACAGCGGCAGCGATCGAAAGTTCATTCCCTTCTGCATCCGTGACGGTAGCGGCCACAGGAGCGGCAGCGGCGGCAGCCGGAGCGTTCTTCACAGGCTTTACAGCTTCCGGTTCAGCGGTAGTCTTCTGCGGTTCTGCTGCGGTAGCGGCTTCTGCAAGTTTCTTTTCTTCGGCAGCCTTTGCGGCTTCGGCCTTAGCCATTTCCATTTCCGCCAGACGGCTTTCCGCCTTCCTGCGGAACTTTGCGTTAGGTGCGGCCTTCTTTAAGTAGTTGTTCAGGAAACGCTTTTCCAATTCGGTCTTGTTGGACTTCTGGTAGACGCAAGCCAGATAGTAGTTGGCGTCGTTACCTTCTTCCTTGTATTCCAGACCCTTCTTGAGGTTGAACTCCGCCTTGTCGTATTCCCCCAGCTCGAAGCGGGTCAGACCAGCGTAAAAATAGGCGCCAGCGTGGCCAGGAGTTTTCTTAAGCACTTCACGCCACATGGGAGCGGCTTCGTTGTACTTGCCAGCGGCGAACAGAGCCTTGCCCTTTTCGAACGGATCCGTGGGCAATGCGTCGACAGTCTTTGCAGGTTCTGCCTTCGGGGCTTCTGCGACCTTAGGAGTTTCCACAGCCTTGGGCGCGGGTGCCGGTTCAGCAACCTTGGGAGTTTCAGCTGGCTTGGGAGCTTCCGCAGCCTTGGGTGTTTCCGCAACTGTTTCCACCGGCTTGGGAGCTTCCACAGCCTTCGGTGCAGGTTCGGCAGCCGGAGTTTCAACTGCGGCCACAACTTCTTCTTCTGCAGGTTTATTCTTGGGGTCCTTGGCGCGTTCTGCTTCGGCACGCTTCTTGTCGCCCAGCAGTTCATAGACCTTGGCAGCGCCTTCGTAGGCGGCACTCATCTTGGGATTAAACTTGTAAGCCAGACGATAGTTTGCAAGAGCACCGCTGTAGTCCTTCATCTTCACGCGGACATTGGCGGCAGCCAGGTAGGCTTCGGAATTTCTGGAATCCTCGGCCAGCATGGCACGATATTCCCCCAGAGCCATCTCAAAGTTACCCTGGGACTCAAAAACGCGGCCCTGAGCGATACGAGGATCTTCTGCCATTGCCTGGGAAGCGGCAAACAGGCATGCTACTGCAAAAAGACAAAACTTCTTATTCATAGGAATAAATCTAACAAAAATAAAGCGTGTAAGTCGTTGTCGGCCAACGAGTTACGTGCTTTTCGGCAGCTTTTTCAGGTTTATAGGATTTTACCACTCGCCCACTTCCAAACGGACCGCGTTTTTTTATCTTGTGGACATGACTCGTTTACTGATCTATATGCTTCCTGGCGTCCTGCTGGACATTTTGCTGCTCCTTGCAAATGCATTCCTGGTACCTGAACACATCCAGGCCTCGGATTGGTACAACGTGTTCCTGCCCCTGTTGCAGATTTTCGCAATTGTTATCCCCTGCGTTATCTATTACATCAAGATGCCACCCGGGCAGGACACCCGCCCGTAAAAAAACTGCAAAGCCCTGCGGCCACCAGCAGCCCACTTGCAAAGTCTTGGTTTTAGAACCAGAGCACTACGTTTCCGTAGCATTCCTTTTCGTCAAAGAGCTTGAATCCCAGCTGGTAGGACACATGGTCCACCAGATAGTTAATATACGGCGCGAAGACGTACTGCATCTTGGCACCCCTTAAGAAGTGCTTATGCAGCTTCATATGATTAGTACTAGGGGTAACATCACTCAGTTCGCTACCGGTGTCAGTACCTTTCCAGAGCCACTTGTTGTGGAGCACCACTCTAAACCGGTTGTTGTACTGAGCGTAAAGAGACCAGTCGACAGCCTGGCTGTTGGGGCCATTGGGATTACCCACCGGGCGGGCAGCATGGGCCGCCTGGGCAGAGTTCTGCACAAAGTGAGTATAGACATACGGTTCCACGCGGGAGTATTCTGCAACGGTGCCGGCCCAAAGCCTGCGGCCCAGAACATCGAAGTTCTTATCCAGCTGAACGCCCGCCATCCAAGCCCACTTGGCTTCGATATTATCGTTCTTTACAAGACTCACCGGGCTTTCCATGTCGTCCAGCAGGAATTCCGTGTACACGCGGCCGATTCCCAGGAACCTGTATTCCGCATCAAAGGCCAGTTCCCCGTTGTTGGAATTTTCGGAGAAGTTCCCCTTTTCCATAAACAGAGGCACCGTAGGAATAAAAAGCCAGGGTTGATTATTATCGTAAAGGAAAGTAGCCTCACTAATGCCCAAGGTAAAGCTCTTGCTGCGGAATTCATAGCGGTGACCATACAAATCACGATCCTTGGACATGGCGCTAGTCAGCTGCTGACGAACCGGTTCCGGGATACCCATGGGAGCTTCCCATCCCCAAGGTGCAACCCTCAAGCTACCATAAAAGGAATAGACACGAAGGGGGCCCAGATCCAGGTTTACAGACAACATATCGTAAGGGAACGAGGATCGGTTAAAGACCAAGTTGTTGTACACACCCGGACCAAAATGCTCCCGATCGTAGCCAGCCTTCACCTGAATCCAGGGCAGCTTATAGCCAATATGTCCCGTGTATTGCAGTTCCTTATAGCTGCGCATATTGCGGTTATCGTAATTGTCAAAAGCCAGGTTCAAGGCAAAGTCGAACTGTTTCTTGTGACCCGTCAAATATGCACCCACATACCCGCGAGGGTTGGTGGTATCGCGCACAGCCTCGCTCTGGATAGCACCACCACCTGCATAAGGATTGGCGGACAAATGCCAGTCACGGCCTCCAATACCCAAAATAGGCCTTTCGGGACCGGGCCTATAGTTACGCATAAAAAGACCAGCCTCGGACTGGTTGGTACCAGGAGTCAAATCTAGCTGGAAAACTTCGCCAACAGCGGCACTCGCAAAACCACAAGCGGCAAGGAACAAGCTCGAAAAAAATCTAGACTTCATATTGCAAAAGATAATTTTTTTTAACACAATCACACCACAAAAAAAGACCTCTGCATTTGGGCAGAGGTCTTTTTTCATAGCCGACCCTGAAACGAGTTCAGGGTGACATTCGGCATGACAGTCAAGTTAGTTCTGGTAGGGAACCAGTTCCACACGGCGGTTCTTTTCGCGACCAGCCTTGTCCTTGTTGTCTGCGATAGGCTTGGTAGCGCCAAAGCCAACTGCGCGGAGGCGGCCGGATTCAACACCCTTCTTGACGAAGTAGTCCACCACGGCCTGGGCGCGATCCTGAGACAGCTTCTGGTTGGTAGCGTCGGAACCCAGTTCGTCAGTATGACCCTGGACTTCCAGGTTTGCTTCCGGAATCTGCTTCATGAGCTTAACGATATCGTCCAGAGTGCCGTAGCTGTTCTTGGTCAGCTTGGCAGAGTTCAGCTTGAACTGAATACCCTTCTTCAATTCGTCCAGGTTTTCCTTCTTGCGGACCGGGCAGCCATCTTCCTTGACCTTGATACCAGGCAAGGTATTGGGGCACTTGTCCTTAGAGTCAGGAACGCCATCCTGGTCGTAGTCCAGGTCGCAACCCACGGAGTCAACGCCTACACCCTGTTCGGTAGAGGGGCACTTGTCAATACCATCAGGTACGCCATCCTTGTCGCCATCCAGAGAGCAGCCCAGAGAATCAACAGGCAGGCCAGCCGGAGTATTGGGGCACTTATCCTTCATGTCAGGAACGCCGTCCTTATCGAAGTCCAGCGGGCAACCAGTGTCATCGATAGTGATGCCAGCGGCAGTACCGGGGCACTTATCCTTGTCATCAGGTACGCCATCCTTATCGCTATCCAGAGAGCAACCATTTACATCCACCTGAGCGCCTTCCGGAGTGTTGGGGCACTGGTCCTTAGAATCCAGAACGCCATCCTTGTCGAAGTCAGCTTCGCAGCCATCCGGACCCACAGGTACGCCAGCAGCGGTACCCGGGCACTTATCAATACCATCAGCAACACCATCCTTATCCGTATCGATGGGGCAACCCGTGGAATCCACCTGAGCGCCTTCCGGAGTTTTGGGGCAGTTGTCCTTAAGGTCAACGATGCCATCCTTATCGCTATCGGTACGGGCCAGGGAATCTTCACGCATTGCACGAGCCTGCAGCAAGGAATCCAAACGAGCCTGAGCGGCAGAGTCTACAGCGAAGGAACGAGCTGCGAGCAATACCGGATCTTCGTCGTCGCCACCAAAGCGGTAAACCAAGGTAGCAGCACCAGCATAAAGCGGAGAAGAAGCATAACCATAGGTAGAACGACGACCGTGTTCATCATAACGTTTGATGATGATTTCATCCGCATCCTTCATTTCTTCCTTCATCTTGTACAGCGGGTTCTTTACGTTACGCAAGGCAACTTCCAAGCCCACACCCAGGTCCAGAGAACGGCTCAGGTGGAAACGGAAACCCGGAGTAAAGAAGTTAGGTTCGTTCATGAACTTAAAGGCATAGTCCCCGGTCACCAGCATTTCGCCAGAGTATTCCAGGAAGGCATCCACCTTGGGGTGGATAAACCAGTTCAGACCGGTACTATAGGTCAAGGCATTCGGATAAGCATCTTCCAGCACATAGACAAAGCCTACCTGGGTATTCCAACGGAGCGGAGTACCACGCTTGGTCCAGTCAGCAGTCATGATCAAGTCCGCACCGATGGTGGGAGCATTTGCGGTATAAGGTTCAGTAAAGCCGTCCTTAGCAATATACCACACATGGCGAGGACGGATACCAGAAGCGGTTTCACCAATGGCAGCGGTTGCGCGGACCATGGCACCAAAGCTCCACACGGAACTATCGCTGGTAAAGGGCAGGGCAAACTTGACCCAGCCTTCAAAATCACCCAGACCAATGGTGGTCATGTGATGAACTTCTTCCAAACCGGTCTTAGAACCTGCATAGTCATAGTTCAGGGACTGGTTAACACCCAGGTCCATCCACTTAAACAGGCCCATAGAAAAGTTGAAATTACCGGCAAAGGAGCCATCGATATCGTAAATACCGAAATCCTTACCGCTAGCATCCTTAACGATACCGCCCTTAGCCAGGGACCAGCTATCCAAGGAAACATTACCACCGGTACCCAGTTCAAAATGCCACTGACCCATGGTATTGGCATTGTACTGGTGCAAACCGTCCTTACCACCGGTCATGCCGTTCTGTGCAAAAACGACACCGGCAGCCAACAGAGAAGCTGCAAGAAGTTTTTTCATTTCTAATTCCTTCCTAAAAAAACTGAAGCAAATATAATAACTTACATTTTGCTTTCAAAGACTCGTTTTTTGTAAAACACTCCCTAAAACAGAAACATTGTTATATTTCAACCCATAATGAACCCCCTGTTCGAAGAATTCTTCAGCCTTTTACGCTTTTCCCTCGGAATCGAAGCAGACTCCTCCTCGAGTCATTCCGAAACCACACTCCGTCATCCTGAGCGGAGCGCAAGCGAAGTCGAAGGATCCAGCAACGCCCCCAAACAGCCATTCACCCACGTCCTTACAGCAGAAGAATGGCGCTGGTTCCACGAGCAGGCCAAGCGCCAGTGTCTTTTAGGCGTTCTTTACAAGGGCATCGAGAAACTCCCCGCCGATCACCGCCCGCCCCGAGACCTTTTGCTCCGCTGGTCCTTAGAGGCCAACCAGATTGCCGCCATGAACACCCACATGAACGAGACCGCGGCAAGGGTCACAAAATTATTCGACGAAAAAGGAGTTCGTTCCGTAATCCTTAAAGGCCAGGCCAACGCCCGCCTCTATCCGGACCCTAGTTCCCGCCAGGCAGGCGACATCGACATCCTTGTGCAAGGCGGCCGCAAGCGAGTAATTGCATTGCTAAAGGAAATGGACCTGGCGGAAGGCTTAGAGAACACAGACTTCTCGGACATCCATGCGCACCTGAAACCGGAACTCTTCGGCGGCATAACCGTGGAAGTCCACTACGCCCCCACCTACAACAATTCCCCCTTCAGCACCAGGCGCATGCTCAAGTACCTCGACGGGGAATTGGTCAAGGCGAATCCGGTTGCCGAGGGGTTCAACGTACCCCCCGCCACCTTCGCCCTCGTAATGCAGCTATCCCACCTCATGCGACACTTCTATAGCGAAGGCGTAGGCCTCCGTCAACTGGTAGATTACTACCTGCTACTCAAAAACAGCACCCAGGCCGACCGCGTGCAAGCCTCCGCGCAACTGAAAAACTGCGGCCTCCGGCAAATGGCCGGCGCCATGATGTGGACAATGCAGCGCGTGTTCCGCATGCCCCGCGAGCAAATGATCTGCCCGCCCGACCCCTGGCGTGGAAATCAGCTCTTCGGGAACGTGGTTTCCGGCGGCAATTTCGGCAAGTACTCCAGGGAACACAACCTGCCCACATTCCTCCGCTGGCTCGCCGACCGTATGCGCCCCCTCAAGAGGTTCCGCTTCTGCGCCGGAGAATCCCTGTGGCACGAAGCCCGCTACATCCGCACCTTCGTCCAGTACATTCCCAAGCGCATCAAGCACCGCAAAATATCAGTGCGAAAAGTACACTAAATCTTTGTTGGTTCGTCTATTAAGACAAGAAACGTTATTGAAAGGCAATAAAAAAACAGCACTACAATTAGCGCTGGCATCGAGCCCTCGGAAGGTGCATCAACTTTTTGCGACGCACCATCCTAGGCCTAGGATCGACATCAACTTTTTGCGGATCGTGTCGCTCTTAGAACTGTTCGAAGAATTCGTGTACAGCCTTGGGCACCCAGGTGCTTTCCCAGTTCCAGCCCACGCTCATGTTACCCGTATCATGTGCGGTCCACTGATGGTCTCCGGGCCAGCTGCAGAACTTGACCGGGAATCGTTCGTCCACCGTCTTGAAATCGTGGCAGGTGTGGCCAGTGTTGCCCTGGTTCTCGACCATCTTTTCGCCGCTGGCGTCGGTAAATTGACTGTCACCGTCAGAAGCCTTGCCGTTCTTCTTGAGAATGCGAGGGAGGGCGCTATTCTTGGCGCGGTTATAGTCGCAACGGCCGTCGTTCTGCCCATGAACATTCATCCAGGCCACAGGCAGGTTCTTGTCGGTGCCGTTTTCCTGAGGGAGCCAGATGTTGTAATCGGCCACGGCGTAGGTGGCGGCGGCACGGATACGATCCTGGTAGTCCTGCATCAGGGAGTAGGAGAACATGGCGCCAAAGCTAAAGCCCGTAATGAACACGCGGCTGGTATCGATACAGTAGTTGTCCTCGATGGTGGTCAAAGCCTTGCCGAAAAAGTCGTGGTCGCCCTGGCCCTTGTTCCAGAGGCCGCCCACAGCCTGGAGGGAGGCGAACATATAGTTGCCCTCGGTATCCAGAACCTGCTGGCCATAGTACGGAGTAGGATGGTCGTAGTCCGGGGTATGGTGCACAAAGTCCTCGGCGGAACTGCCGAAGCAGTGGAGGGCGATGAGCAGCTTGTAGGGCTTGGTATTGTCGTAGTTCTTGGGCAGGGTAATGAAATATTCGCGGTTGGTGCCGTTTACATTTACCACGTGGTGCTCACCGTTTTCCACACGCTTGTCGGTGCGGAGGGTGGTTTCGCGGCCGCAGCCCCTACTGAGGGTAGGAGCGTTCTTCAGGGCGTAACCAAACTTGTAAGTCATTTCGCCAGGTTCGGGCTCCGAGGAGCTGGATTCCGGAACCATTTCGGAGGAACTGGAAGCCGGGGCGATGCCCGCGGAGCTGCCAGGCAGAGCGCCACTGGAGCTGACGGGTTGTGATTCGCTGGAGCCAGGTGCCGATTCGCTAGAACCAGGGATCGCCTCGCTGGAACTAGGAACCGTTTCGCTAGAACCAGGGATCGCCTCGCTGGAACCAGGAACCGTTTCGCTAGAGCCGGGAACATCTGCGGAGGAAACAGGCCCCTCGATGCTGGCGGACGATTCGATGGAATTGTCTGCGCCGGATGCCGGGTCGTCGCCACAGGCAATGAACGTGGCCAGGCCGAAAACGGAAATAGTTGCCACGGCGAACTTCTTAAAATTGTTCTTCACTTGCACTCCTTTTTTACCCATACAGGTTGTGTATTTTGTCCCTTTATAAAACTATCCTAAAGCGGAAAGAAATACCCCGGCGCAACACAAAACTCCATAGACAAATTGTCTATAACCAAACGTTTACAGAACAGTAAGAAAGACATTTAAGCGCAACTATTAGGCTGCGTTTTTTTGATTAAGGCATAGTCGCCATTTGTCTAGTTATGAACGGCCCTAATTATGGGGGGGGTACAGAATTTGCGAAAGACAATATACGTTATCGATCCTGGCCTAGATGCTCAAACAACTGTTGACAGTTCTTTAATAAAATTTTAGCCCGGCAAGACCCGCAGGGGCTCGCCGTAGGCGTTCTCGATTTCGCTGATGAAATCCATCAGCTTCACGGGATTGCTGCAGCCGATGTTGTAAACCTTGTAGGCGCCCCCGTTGGGACAATCTGAAGCGACAGGCGTACGGTCTACCACGTGGATGGTTCCTTCAACAATATCATCGATGTAGGTAAAGTCGCGGATCATGTCGCCGTTGTTGAACACCTTGATAGGCTCGCCCTTTGACGCTCGTTGCTCTTTTTGCTGGCGGCATAGAGGCTCACGGGAGAATCCACCTTGTCGTCTTCGCTATAGGGAACCTTACTGTTAAGACCGTAAACGGAACTGGAGAAAGCGTAAATCAGGTGCTTGACATTGAAGTTGCGGCATGCTTCCAGAATATTCAAGAAACCCACCATATTGCTTTGCATGTAAGCATAGGGGTTGGTAATGGAATAGCGGACACCTGCTTGAGCAACGAGGTTCACCACTTTGTCAAACTTTTCAACTTCGAAAAGTTTTTGAGGGCGGCCCGGCACGACAGTGCCGTCGCGCTCTATTTTATGGGGCCGTTCCGTCGCCAGGGCGACGCCCCGCCCCTCATAAAACGCAGCCTTTTGCGGAACGTGGGGGAGGGAACGCAAATGCGGCAAAAGTCTGCGCCCCAAGGGGTCACGATCGCTGCCGCTAAAAGTTTGATGGTGTAAAGCTCCATTAGAGTAAGTTAAACATTCCCTGTTTAAAAATTTCTTCCCAGGTATGTTTTGTTTGCAAGTCGAACAACATTTCAAGTTCTTCGTTGTCAAGGGCGATGTATATGATTTCAGTTCCTAAACCAGGTATTTTTTCTACCATCGAGCTAATCTCGCATTTGGCATGAGAGCATTTGGATGATGTTGATACGATGTTGCGCAATTTTCTTAGTAGACTGTCAAAATCGCTTTCGCATTCGAAAGTGCGAGTTATTCCCCTGTCCATCGGATACATGTTGTGGTGTCTGTCAAGGTACACTACATAGAAGACTGAGTTGTCGAAAAAGCCAAAATAACGGCCTCGTGAGGTGGTGACGTTTAGCTCGAAGAATGGATATTCTTTGTCATTATCGCGAATTTCTTCGGGAATGCTTTTTAAAGAGGCTCGTGTTATGGAAACTGCATCTTTTGAAAAATTGACAGGATGGAAACGAAATTTATTTTGAAGAGGTTTGTTTGTTATGAACTCGCTAAGGGTATAGCAGCATAGTTCACGCACTCCGTTCAGAAAGGAAACGAACCATGAACCGTCACAACCGTCTCTTAAACCGAAATTCTGTTCTTGACTGAAATAACGAAATGAAAAAGAAAGACCAGGCTCCTTGGTTGTGCCTGAAGAAACAAGATTTTTCTGGTTGTACGAAATGTTTTTGGACGGAGCCAAACACCCGTTATATTTTGAAACGTCTGAATTTAAATTAGCCTTGAATTTCTTTCCAACGTTTGCCATAAAATTTAACCATCGCATCCGGAGAAATGATCTTTTCACATCTGGCAGTGGGGGCGATGCCTTCTCTTGCCTGAATCCAGGGGTCCTCCCTATGGGTCATAGCCTCGAGTTGTACGCCAGTAAACTTCATGTAATTCTCAAGAATGAAATCAACGAATTCCTTTCCCTCATCATCAAGATCTTTTGCGTCTTGACGACGGTCACTCATAGTCAGTTCGGAATAAAGAAGCTTGGTTGGTTCAAACCTGTCGTATATAGTTCTGTTGACCGGACCATGGATCCATGCTTGGAACTGTTCGTTTTCGCTAAAAAACGGTCTTTGATGAATTCCGTAAGACCAGGCTTGCACGTAATACAGGAGTTTTTGAAGCTTAAGATTGGTGAGTGAAGGATGAGTTTCTTCTGCTGTGGCCTGCAAAATAATGTAATCCGCGACATCGTTGATGTCGTAGGTTTTCATATTGTTATCTGCATTTCTCATAGCGAAATCCTTGTAGAAAAGTCTCTTTACCAAGCCTAATATACAAATGATTTTTGACATTTTAGTGTCAAATATTGCTCAAATTTAGGATGAGAATTGTGTGGTGTCAAGCCCCCATGACGCACTCCCTTCTTTTTGCAAACAATAGTTGACATTTTGCCCGGCAAGACTTTAGGCTTGCCGGGCGATGTTCAATATAGCGTTCGCAATAATCATTTCAACGGATTTCTATCGCTTTTATACCACTTCATGAATTCGGCGATGCCGTCGTGCAGACTCCAGTGGGGTTTGTACCCGCATTCAGTCTCCAGCTTAGTGGTGTCTGCATTGGTCTGGTATACGTCACCCGGTTGCATGGGCAGGAATTCCTTCTTGGCGGGCTCGCCGTAGGCGTTCTCGATTTCGCTGATGAAATCCATCAGCTTCACGGGATTGCTGCAGCCGATGTTGTAAACCTTGTAGGCGACCCCGTTGGGACAATCTGAAGCGACAGGCGTACGGTCTACCACGTGGATGGTTCCTTCGACAATATCATCGATGTAGGTAAAGTCGCGGATCATGTCGCCGTTGTTGAACACCTTGATAGGCTCGCCCTTTGACGCTCGTTGCTCTTTTTGCTGGCGGCATAGAGACTCACGGGAGAATCCACCTTGTCGTCAATCGCTACCGCAAAATGCAAAAAGTGCGATGCCAAAAAAGGAAAACCCCGCACTGGGGCGGGGCTTAATGCAGAACTAGTTCTGGTTCAATTTTTCTCGACAAGAAGGACAAATGTATTCGTCGTTCTTGTCAAGAACTTTGTTACGCCTGTAATACTGTCCACAGTATGTGCACTTTACCGTATGCCAGTTTTCGTCAGCAAGTTCTTCTATTTCTACAGCTTCATTTGATCCGATACTCATTATGGTCTCCTTTTTTTTATGTTGTTTAGTTTACGGAATAGTTTTTCAAATTTTTCGGTTCCATCCATATGCTGAAGGACAGAACATGGATTGTACTCAATGTATTTGTCTTTTACTTTAGGGTGTTGTGCAATCCAATTTAAAATGACCGTGGCAAAAACCTCTTTTGTTTCCATATGCAGATCTTCTGCGTCTTCTATAAAACCGGACATCCATCCATATAACAAATCTGACTTTCCCACTAAGTTGAGATTTGTATTCAATTCTGCTTCTTTTATTTGATTATACAGATTGGATAAGTAAGTCCATTGGCTGACAAATCTTGCATAAAAAGCTGCGTAGACGGCAGCATAAATGCTTGCGATTTTGAATAGTTGCTTTGGCAAAAGTTCGAAAAATGAAAGAGGATTTGTGGCAAAAAAACTGTATGTAAGAAAAAGTAGATAGCAGATTGTGCTTCCTACGAAGACAGTTCTGATGAAAACTGCGGTACCGCCATTCGGGAAAAATTTAAATATCCATTCTGCACAGATAAAATCAACGATGTTTCGGATTTTCTCTTTTGCAGTTGTTTTTAGGAACCAGGGTATGGCGTTTGTTGCATAATACGTCACTACCTTGCAGGTTAAAACAAGGATATTGCTAGCGATATAAAAGATGAAAACAAATGCAATCGAAAGAATGATTGCTTCTATCATGACAAAGAATAATAAGCCAATAGCTTGGCTCATAAAAACCTCCGTAACCTAAACCGCGACAAATATATCTTTTTTTTGGAAAAAGAATGGATTTCCATATTTATTTTATGCTGTTTTAAGAACGAAGTAAGCATGATTTATTCTACATTTCCAAGCGTATAAATTAATAGGATGGAATGGAATGATTAATCTTATTCTCTGTGGTGGTAACGGAACACGCCTTTGGCCTGTGAGCCGTTCCCTTACGCCCAAGCAGTTCGCTCCTCTCTTCGACGGACAGTCCCTGTTCCGCAAGACCGTGGTGACCAACTCTGCAGTTTGCGATGCCCAGTTCATCGTCAGCAATGCAGACCAGTTCTTCCTTGCCAAGGACCAGCTGGAAGCCGAAGGCAAGAAGGGCAGCAAGTTCCTCCTGGAACCGGTGGGCCGCAATACTGCTCCCGCAATCGCTCTCGCATGCTT
>NZ_QGDU01000016.1 GCF_003149045.1 Fibrobacter sp. UWR4
TTTAACCAACAAAAAATAATATTCCACTGAAAGTCTATTTTGGGGAGTCATAATTGTTTTTTGTATGAATTTTTATCGTAAAAGCTCTCTTTTTGTTAAATTTGAGATAAAAGAGTTCTAACACGGTGCTGGATGAAATTAAGTGAGAGAAGAATGCAAGCTTTATCGTTAATAGACATTCAAAATGTAAGCCTCGATATTTTAACCGAGGTCCACCAATTTTGCAAGGCAAATGACATCCAGTACTCCTTAGCATACGGAACCCTCCTAGGTGCAATTAGGCACAAGGGCTTCATTCCATGGGATGACGACATCGATATATTTATGACTCGTCCCAACTATGAAAAATTTGCAAGGCTTTTCAAGCCACAGGAAGGAATCGCCTTTATTTCGGAAAAGGACAGCTATATCGCACTACCAAGAGTTTGTGATGTAAAAAGGACTGTCTTCCAGTCAACACTTCCTTGGGCACCGAATAAAGATCTCGGTATATGGATTGACATTTTCCCCATTGATGGCGTGGAAGATGACAGAGCGGCCTTTAAAAAAAGAATGATTGAGAACGCCAGATTGTACAATCTTCAACTGGCGGTCCGTAGGGCAATGCCAAACTTATCAACCAAGCTATCCTTGCGACAAAATATCAAACAGCTCTGCCGAAAAATTCGTTACTTCAACTGGACTCCAAGAAAAATCAACGACAAAATCCTTGACCAATGCAAGGAATACCCGTTCGCAACAGCAAGCCATTGTAGTCAATTAGTCAGCACAACTACATTGGACAAGCAGTTCTACGACAAGAAAATTTTCGACGAGTACACAGAAGTTGAATTTGAAGGCCGCATGTTCTCTGCAATTCGAGACTGGGATACCATACTCAAATTGAACTATGGATCCTACATGCAGCTTCCTCCTGAAGAAGAACGTGTTCAACATAGTTGTGACCACACGAAGTTTTATTGGAAGGAATAATGAAGGACATCTCAGTCGAAGAAATGAAGCAGATTCAGGTGGACATCCTTAAGGACATCCATCGTTTTTGCGAGCAGAACAGACTTAGATACACCCTTATATTCGGGTCTCTTTTAGGAGCTATCAGACATAAGGGATACATTCCCTGGGATGACGACATCGACATCGCCATGCCCCGAAAGGACTACGAAAAGTTCATCCAAAGCTACCAACACGAATATTATTACGCCTACGACTATCGTAAAGATAAAGATTACCACAATCCCTACGCCAAAGTCGCGGACACCCGCACCATCCTAGAAGAAAACATCTGTATGAAAAACATCGGTATCAACATCGACGTTTTTCCATTCGACAACATGTTTGACACTAAGGAAGAATGTAATGCATTCATTGATTCTCTGAACTCCATCAAAAAGAAATTCAGAATTAAGTTGGTCAAGCCCGGACGTAAGAATGTTTGGTGGAAGCGTATTTTGATTCGTCTTGCTAAGGTCGCCATGTTGCCGTATTCCATGAAGGGTTTGACCCAACAGGAATACGAGAAAGTAAACACACTTTCCAACGATCAGGCAGCCTTTGTCGCCCTGGCGGTGGATCCAGAAATAGACGCAGCATACAGATCGATTTATCCCAGAAGTATGTTCGATAATTTTACCAAGAAACCTTTTGGGAACGACGAGTTTATGGTCACTACGGATTACCACCAGTGGCTCACACAAATGTACGGAGACTACATGACGCCCCCTCCGGACGCCAATAGAACTTCCCCTCATACATTAAGCAAAATTTATTGGATAAAAGACTAGAGGTATTTATGGGCATCGCTCACAAACTTTATCAGGCTATTGGCGGCAAGGAAGGCTCATTCCTTCAGAAAAAATGGTCCGCTTACTGTATCAAGAAAGACTTGAAGGCTAAGCAAAAAAGACTGCACGAAAACGGTCTCGAGGCCCTGAAAATTTTCAGGGACACCTGCAAGGAATGCGGCGCAAATTACTGGCTTGAATACGGCACCCTCCTCGGAGCAGTAAGACACAAGTCTTTTATTCCCCATGACTTTGATCTGGACGCAGGCATGATGGCCACAGACTACACCGAAGAACTTCATAAAAAATTGATTGATCGCGGTTTTGTTTTCAGCCACGCCTTTGACTACATGAATCTCAAGACTGGCGAACGCAAAAAGTCTGAATACACATTCACTTATAAGGGCATCGCATTTGATATTTTCCTCGCCTTCCGCGAAGGAGATATCTGCAAGGTATTCTGCTACGAAATCGGGAAAGGCTGCGTCGTTAAGTTTTCCATGTCCTATACCTTGGATTGCTCCAAGCCTTTATCCACAGTCACCATCGATGGCGAAGAATTTAGCGCACCTTCTGACCCGGCCAAGGCTCTGACCATGTACTACGGCGAAGATTTCATGACGCCTAATTCTGGCTGGACAAACGATTACGGCGGAAGCAAATATGCCGAATACTACTCTCCTGAAGAAATCACCGGCATAAGAATTCTGCCCGAAACGAATGAGTAAAAAAAACACACCTTTTCTAGCGGTCATCTGGAGTCTTCTGGAAAGATTGTCTTCCCAGGCAGTCAGCTTCGTTATCGGGGTTGTCCTTGCTAGACTTTTGACGCCAAATGAATATGGCATCGTAGGACTCACTACCATATTCATCTCTCTTTCGAACACCTTCGTTGACGCCGGTTTTGCCAACGGACTTATTCGAAAAATTGACCGCACAGAAAAGGATCTATCTACAGCTTTTTATTTCAATATTGCCATTGGCATTGTAGCTTACGGCATTCTTTGGCTGTGTTCACCCATTATCGCAAACTTCTTTAACGAGCCGATTCTCATTCCGCTCGTAAAGATCATTGGATTAAGTGTCTTGCTTAATTCCCTTTGCGTGGTACAGAGCGCCATTCTAACAGCCAACCTGAATATTAGACTGCAGACAATCATCAACCTCTGCGGTCAAATTCCCGCAGGCCTTATCGCAATCCTTCTCGCCTATCGAGGATGGGGCGTTTACGCATTGGCCTTGCAGACAGTTCTTGCAGCATTTATCAGAACTACCCTGCTCTGGATTTTTGCCAAATGGCGCCCCCATGAAAAATTCAGCAAGGAATCCTTTTCCTACTTATTTGGATTCGGTTCAAAGCTTTTAGGCGCCAACCTAATCGGAACTGTATTTAACGAAATCTACTCCGTTCTCATCGGTAAGTTTTTCACCAAAGCCGATCTAGGATATTTTTCCAAGGCAAACGGCCTCAGCAACAACTTCAATTCCGTAGCTTCCGGAATCGTCCAGAAGGTCGCCTTACCTGTTTTATCCAGACACCAAAATGACAAGGTCCAGCTACAGGAAAATTTCCGCGAAATCATGCGTCTCCTAGTCATGATTATTGCGCCCCTTTCCGCATTCCTTTGTTTCTCCGGTAGAGACATCATCGTCTTTTTATGGACCGACAAATGGTTGCCCGCAGTAGTTCTTTTCCAGATTATCGTCGCAGGTACAATGTGGAATCCCATAGGCCAATTAAGCCTCAGCCTGCTTCAAGTCGCTAACCGTACCGGACTCATTCTTAAGCTTGAATTTCCCAAAAAAGCAATTTATGTGGTCATTATCTTTATTGGTTTCCAATATGGGGTATTGGGTATTGCAGCCACCCAGTTTTTCATCAACTTCGTTGCAGCGGCAATCAATTTACACCCAACAAAAAAGATTTTGGACTACAGTTATGTCCAGCAAATGGTAGATGTTATTAAGTATATGGTCATCGCCTATCCTATCGCCTGGGGACTATCCCTTTTAATCAACACGGATATACCATTACTCAATATATTACTAAACTTCTTGACATTCCTCCCCATCTATGGCCTCGTCATTTTAGCAATTCGAGACTCTGTAGCAGTTAAATACTTCGCAAAGATCAAGGGGAAATTTAAGAAAGCTTAATTTTTTCTCAAAAGAAAAAGACCCTTCCATTATGAAGGGTCTTTTGTTTAAGGAACTTCTCAAAAAATTACTTCTGTTCTCTTTCCTCAATGCATTTTTTTCCATCCTTCAAGAAACTCACCACGATCAAAATCATGACAAGGCCAATGGGGAATGCAGCAAGGATACTTACAGACTGAAGGTTACTCATGGAACTTTCAGAGAAAACCAGAGCAATCGGCAAAATAATCAGCAAAATGCAAACCATCAGCTGAATCAGCTTATGAGGCGTTTCGCCATCTTCCAATTTATGATAGCTATAGCAAGATGCCGTATAAGCAATGGAATCAAAGGATGTCGCATAGAAGGCCACCATGGTCAATAACACGAGTACAAGAACCAAAGGAGCACAAGGCAGTGTATTGATGACGCTAATAATCATCGCATACAGATCTCCATTTGCTATATAGGGAGCCATGTAATCAGCGACGCCAGCAGTCTGCTGACCAAGAGAATAGTTACCTAGAACGATGAAACTCAGAATTGTAGATCCAACGCCGAAGACGTAACCTCCAAGCAGTGTTTGGCGAATAGTTCGTCCCTTGGAAATATTGCCGATGAAGAAGGGAGCCGCGACACACCAAACCATCCAATATGCCCAGTAATAAATCGTCCAATCTTGCGGGAAATTATTCTTACGGAGAGGATCCGTATAAGTGGACAGACCAATAAAGTTCTGTACCATTCTACCCAGAGATTCAAATCCCGTATCAATGATATAACGTGCTTCGCCGCCAAAGGCAAGGACATAGAAGTTCAAGCCAAAGAACATAAAGATACAGACTTTCGCAAGAATGCTAATACCCTTAAATCCGTGAAGCAAGGAATAGGTATAGACAGCACAGGTAAATATCAGAATAACGATAGTAATTGCAGTTCTGCTAATTTCCACATGGAACAGTTCTGTGATAATACTTGCCATAAGGGGCGTTGCAATACTGAAAGTGGTTGCAGTACCTGCCAAGAGGGCAAAGACAGCCAACAAGTCAATCACGCGACCAAGAACGCCATCCGTATGTTTTCCCAAAATAGGACGACATGCTTCGGAATACTTCTGACGAGACTGTTTACGAACGTGAAGCATAAAGCCAAAGGCTACAGCCAATACTAAGTAAAATGCCCAAGGAATGAGACTCCAGTGGAAAATCGGGAAAACGCCAGCCCAATCCTGAACACTACCGAGATCGGCAAGATGGGGATTGGTCGCATACATAACCCATTCGGAAAAGGAATAGAAAAGGATATCCGCAGCAAGGCCACAGGTAAACATCATACAGCCCCAAGCGAAGAATGAATACTTTGGTTTTTCATCCTTTCCTCCAAGGACAATATCACCATACTTAGACATCGCCAGGAATAAAGACATAATGAAAAATCCAAGACCAATAATCAAATAATAAGTCCCAAAAGTATCACCAAAGAAGAAGCGCACCTTACTTAAGATTGCGTTAGACTGCTCCGGCCAAGCAAAGAACAGTAAACTAAAAATAATCACGATTGAAAACGGGACTATCGTGATCATCCAATCTATTTTGCCTTTATGCTTTTCCATATTATTTCCTTATTAGGTTTATAGTGATTGTCTTTAAACATTCTTATAGCTAGGATCCATAGCAACCAACTCATCAAAGTTGTCTATTTCCACTATATCGCCAGAATTCATGGGACGAATACCTAGATCATATTCTTCAAAATGACAGAACATAGCCACATCATCCCAATAAATCTGGCGATTCTGTTTTTCGTCAAATTCAACTTCAAGATGGTGTTTCAATTTCGCACCGTCTTCAGCAGTCCAGCGGGAAACGCTAAATAGCTGCCATCCCCCAACGCCGCCAGTCCTACTACAAGACGTCACTCTATTATCTTCTACCTGCATCAACCATTCCGCAGTTTCGCCATCGGTCCAAATCGCATTATAGCCAGACTTTTCAAATTCAGGCGACAAAATTTCGTCATTGAAGATAATCTGGTCTCCATCCAAAATAATAGACTCACCTATATAATCGCGAGCAACATAAAGAGATGAAATATTGTTGCAAACGTCATACAGAGGATTTTCTATGACATGCAGGTTTTCATATTCCTTTTCCAGAACATAGAATTGTTCCTTAAGATAGCCCACCACTACATAGATTTCGTTAATTCCATTTCTATGAAGAGCCTGTATAACAGAATCAATCATTCTGACACCATTCACTTTAATCATCGGCTTCGGTGTTTTCAGGGTAACGGGACGCATTCTACTGCCAATCCCTGCAGCCATAATAATCGCGCGTTTAACACAATGCATCACAAATCTCTTTTCTTAAATGTTCAACAATTCACGTTCTTTAACAACGAGTTTGAAAAAATCCTTGGCATAACGATATTGGCGTAAATGATACTCACCAAATTCCACGCCAAGGGATCTCTTATATTCGCACCAGTTACTCCAAAGAAAACCACAAACGGCCATATAGGCATACACCTTGACACGAACCACATCCGGGCAATTCCCCTGAAAATAAATATTCAACAAATGGTCAGTCTGTTCCTTATCATAGAACGAATAAATACAGAACATGGCCAAGTCCACATGGGGATCTTGCATGCCAGCATATTCCCAGTCAATCAAGCTTACTATCGTTTCACCAGAACTTCCCTTAGAAAACAAGAAGTTATCCGGAATTGCGTCAATATGAGTTAAAACTTTTTCGCCAGCATGTTCTTCAACGAAAGACTTCAATGACAGTACATTTCGTTTTGTTTCAGCATAATCCCTAAATACAGATGGAGCCCCGTTCCATAGACTTTCGTAATATGCAATTTGACCAAAAATATCGAATTCATGATCAACAGAAATTTTTAGTTCATGGAAATAACGAAGTTTATCCATGCATTGCAGAAGATCATCATCGTTAACCGGATCGCAGACACGAACTCCCTCCAAAAAACTTGTAATCTTATACCCTGTTTCAGGATTAATATAAACAACATCGTCACACACACCCTTGCCAGAAACAGCCTGATATACAGCCGCCTCATTTTTTCTGTCAATCAGCAAGGACGTTCCTTCGCCAGGAATACGCATGATATACTTTTTCCCTTTACAGGAAAAAAGGAAAGACCTGTTGGTCATACCCTTCTTCAAAACGCAAATATCAACAATCTGCCTGGGAGCTACCTTAAAACAATTTGCGATGACATCTATAGCATCGGTTTTTAAATGATTTGAATTCTCATCAAAATTGCGAAGCTGCTCATAAGTATTAATCTCAAAAAAGTCTGCAGAACGGACCAACTTTGCAGGAATTGCAATCCGACTATTATCAAACAGCGCTTCTTCCCAGAAGGATGATTCATACTGACTTTTTTGATCAAAGGACAACAAGCGTCGCTTCAATTCAGAGGCAACTTCCCCAACCAAGTAGGAAATGCCAATCATCTGATTCCCTCCGGAAACAGAGGAAGCCGAGGTTAATTCCATTTTTCGATTCACTCGAACAGAACTGCCCTTACAGGCCTCTTCAGAAACCATATACCAAGAGTGAAGCTCACAATGACTAAACGGATTTTCCCTACACCAAATATCACAAGGAATCACATAGACATTTTCAAGATAATTCGCTGCAAGAGTCAATGAATGCAAATTGTTTTTAGAGCCATACAGATCATTCACAATCAACTTGACACCATATTTATCCACTAGGTAGTCAAATGATTCTTTTAAAAAACCAACCACAATATAGATTTCATTAACACCTACTTCATGAAGATGGCGAATCATTCTTTCGATGAGAATTTCACCTCGAACCTCAAGAAGAGCCTTAGGCCTCTCTAAATTTACAGGAACCATGCGCATGCCAAAACCGGCAGCCAATATAATAGCTCTCTTGGGAGCTTTATTTTTAATTTCATCCTTTGCCTTGACAGTCAATTGCGAATTCTCATCCAAAAACTCCTGTGACGTCAAGCTCTTGATAGACTTATTGATCAATCCCAAGGAAAAACCAGACAGATCCGAAAGCAATCTCTGGCCTGCCGAAGGATTCTGCCAAATGCACTTTAGAATGTCTTGTTCAATAGAAGTCATGATCGTCCTTTTCACGAAAACGTCGTTTTATAATTTCATGAACAGATTAAGCAAGCCTCAACCGAGGAAATTCTTTTTTAGAATTATTTAGGGCATGGGATCTGCGTCAGATTTAGATTCAGATTCCACCGCGGGCGTTTCTTTTTCCGTTTTTTCCTGGTTAAACTCATGATACTTAATCAGCATCATGCTCAAAATAAAGAAGTAATTCAAATCAAGACCAAGGAAAGTGGACATCGTATAAGCCGCTATTACAGACAAAGGAATAACAATATAATCCTTTTTGCACTTTCTCAACTGAATCACCATAGAAGATATGCAAGCGATGTAGGCCAAAGCACCAATTAAACCATTGTCCACAAGAACCTGAAGCCAAATACTTTCTGCACCAAGAATATCCTGATCTACCGCCTTCACAAAACTCCAGGTATAGGCATAACCATTACCCCAAATGGGTGAATTCAGGAAAAAGGGGAGAATAACAGCAAACTGAATCAAACGCATATCAAAGCTGCTTCCAGTCACAGCCGTATCGGAATGAACAAAAGAATCCACCAACAACGTAACCCAGCCACCAAGAGCAAAAACAGCGCTGCCAACTAAAGCCATCTTAAGCAGCAGAAAGCGGCCACTACTCATCAATCTCTTTAAAACAGGAATCAAGATCAAAAATTCCGCAACAAACACAGAACGAGCACCGGTCAACCAAGGCAAAACAAAGCAACCAATCATCAGAATTGAATAATACAGTGACTTTTCCTTATTCATCTTGTCCAATTCATACATCACATAAGCGAATGCACCCATGGAAAGTCCCATAGACATCGGTGTACAGAAGAAACTCTGCAAGCGTTTAATTCCAAAGCGATGTTCGTCGTAATTAATCACGTTCTGGTTTACAATTCCCTGAGACAAAAAGGAATCCAAAACAAAGTTGTCATCCAACGCAAGCTCTATCAAGGCATACATGGCTGCAACACCAAAAAGCACCATAAATCCTTTTATAAGGAACCGAATATCATCTTCGGATTTCAGTTGAGTCCACACAACCAAAGGATAAATATAAATGGTGTTGAAAACAATTATGGTACTGGGCCAATGAGCTTCCGCAAGGACGTTCGTTATGCAATAAGAGAAAAACACCAAAAAACAAGGGATTTTAAAAGGATATTCCTTGAACGACGAAACAACATTTGTCTTAAAAGGAAGAAGTGCAGTCAATCCCAAGCAGCAGAAATCCACCATGGAAAACATCTGTCCATGAATCACAGGGAACATGTACAAAGCCAGAGCCAGCGGAGCTAAGGCTAAGACAGCCTTCCTATAGGAAAGCAGAGCAAAGAACAAATATGCAGCAATCAAATAAGTCATAATGTTCTATTATCTCTTTAGATTCATTTTCCGATATACCCACTGGAATTTCTGGAACAAGGAGAAAACAACCTTATAGGAAACTCCATGAGCAAGGGCAAACATAAATGCCTTATGGATTTTTTTCGACTTGCAATGTTTTCTTATCAAGGATTTGGCATCCTGAACATCTTTCACTAAAGCCGGAATTTCTTCGGATAGAACAGGAACATCTGCTTTCACGAGTTTTTCGAGAAAGTTAAAACTGCTAACAGCAAGCCTTACCTTGGCCTCACCTTCAAATCCACACCGTGCGGCCAATTTTACGTTTTCGCGTAATTCCTTTACCAAGGTATATTGAGACTCGTTGACAGTTGAATTTACAATACTTCCCTGACGTTGGCGATAGTGGTACGAAGCCTTCCCTGTAAGGGCCACCTTCTCCACCAAGGAAAAGAGACTTCTTGCAACAGGGATATCCTCATAGCTCTGTTTTGGATATTGAAGATATGGGACAAGATCCTTATGGTACAACTTATTCCACGCCCAAGCGGTCAAGCGGTCACTCAAATACCTTTGGAGAGCATCCTGCTTCGTTAGGCAAGTTTCTTCCTTAGAAAAGCATGCTGTCTCTGTAGCCCAGCCACATTCCCAATCAACAAATACATTGCATATAGACATGGGGGCATTATACTTTTCGCAAGCGTCAAGCAAAGACTGGAACATATCTTTTTCACACCAGTCATCGCTATCCATAAAACCAATGTAATCACCCGTGGCGACCTTTAACCCGGCATTACGAGCATCGCCCAAGCCTCCATTAGCCTTATGGACTACTTTTATACGTGCATCCAATTCCGCCCACTTATCGCACATCGCCGGACAAGTGTCGGGCGATCCGTCATCCACCAGGATAATTTCCAGATTTCGATATGTTTGATCAACAACACTCTGAACGCACTGGTCCAGAAATTGTTCAACCTTAAATACGGGAATAATTACGGAAATCAACGGTCCCATGAGTTGATCATCCGTAAATTTCAAGAATCTGCTTCAGGTAAGACACCTTGGAATACTGCTGACACAGAGCTGTTGCATCATAGCAATAGCTCTTACTGAACATTAGGTCGATCTTCTGAGAAAGATCATCCTTATTTCCAGATTCATAAAGCTCACCGGTTACACCAGCAGATATGAGTTCCGGAATGCCGCCAATATTCGCTCCAAGAACAGGCGTTCCCAAGCTCAAGGATTCAATCACAGACAGCGGATTGTTTTCGTACCACTCACTGGAAATTACGCTGAACTTCGACTTCAGCAAAATATCCTTACAGGTATTCCAGTCACAATGTCCCATAAACTTGATCTGAGGGAAAGCGGCAAATTCATTTTTCAGCTCTTCACTCAAAGGACCTGTGCCCAGCACATACAAAACCTGTTTTTTCTGAGAAGCAGCCTTCAGCAAGGTACGAACGCCTTTCTCCTTAGAAAGACGTCCTACATAGCAATAACAATCTTCCTTAGCCACAGACTCATGAGCCAGCTTGCTTATGTCGATAAAATTATGAAGAGCGATTAACTTAGACGGTTCAAAGCCACCCTGCTCCATTTTCTTTTTCATGAAGGCACTAGGGCAAACATACTTGTCCACGCACTTCTCAAGACGAGAGCAGTTCCATGTTTCAGCTTCCTTCTGAGCAATAACGCTGCCAAGTTTATTCTTAACACAACACTTTGCAGAGCAAGGCTTTTTAGAGCCACCAATACATTCTTCACAAAGCTCACCATTACAATAGCATGTATAAGCAGGACATACTAATTTGTAATCGTGAAGAGTCCATACAACCTTTACCCCACGGGAATGCGCAATTTCCGCAATCACCGGAGAAAGCTGTGTATGAATGTTGTTCAAATGAAGAACATCCGGTTTAAATTCATCCAGCAAGGCCGTAAATTTACTGATGGTTTCAGAATCACCAAAAGGACGCTTAAATGCGCGAATAAAGGCCCCGGGCTTCTTAGGAGAAAAAGCCACTTCCCTAGGCCAGAACTTCGACCAGGATGATTCAATATTTTCAGCGAAATCCATCGCAAAGAAAGCTACTTCATGACCGGCCTCTCTTAACAAGGATTCCAGTTCAATGGAATAGATGCAGTCTCCACCACGACGATAATAAAACTTGTTTGCCAGCAGGATTCGCATTCTACACCCTACTTGTCTTCAATTCTCAAGTCGCCCTGACGCGGA
This sequence comes from Fibrobacter sp. UWR4, assembly GCF_003149045.1. NCBI lineage: Bacteria > Pseudomonadati > Fibrobacterota > Fibrobacteria > Fibrobacterales > Fibrobacteraceae > Fibrobacter > Fibrobacter sp. UWR4. The sequence continues at coordinate 11,651 of NZ_QGDU01000016.1, forward strand.
TCCTGACCCACATCGAAAAGCTTAAAGTCCTTTTCGTAGCTAATGGTGCCGCCAAGAAGGCTCTTCAACTTAGCCTTCATAGCCCAAGGAGCAGTCTTGGTGATATACTTCTTCATCACGGGAGCTGCAGTACCCACCATCCAGCAATTCTTGGGGCAACTACGTACCTTTTCACGAACTCTGTTAGCCTGTTCGCTAAACCAGATTTCTTCGAAGGTCTTGGCATTGTGAATGTTACCCATGGATTCTTGCCAGTACTTGGGTTCCAGACCGTTACAGGGATAAACTTCACCCCACGGGTCTGTAAAGAAGTTGACGGTACCTGCTTCACAAGGCAAGCTACGGCGATTACCATTAATGTAATTGATCAAGCCCAAATTGAAGAATGCACGGAACCAGGCCTTGGGATGCTTTTCCTGCAAAAGACGATTTGCCAACTTTTCAATATTAGCGCACACTTCTTCCTTGTTGGTAATGAAGTTGTCTTCCTTGTGGAAGTAGAAGCTATTGTGGAAAGCAGCCGTTGCAAATTCAAAATTCATGGAACGGGCAAGTTCATACAAGGGAATAAGATCATGACTGTTCTTATTGCTCAAGGTCTGACCGAAACCGATATCCTTGATACCCATTTCATGCAAGGTCTTCAATGTTCTGAGGCCTCGTTCAAAGCCATCATCACGACCGCGGAGGAAGTTGTTGGTACCTTCCATACCTTCGATGGAAACGCGAATACCAATGTTGGGGAAACGTTCTGCCAGCTTGATAACACGATCCACCCACCAGCCGCTGGTACTAATCACAATACGCGGAGCCTTGGTGAAGAGGACTTCAACAATTTCTTCCAAATCCTGGCGGATGAAAGGTTCACCACCAGTAACATTGGCAAACTTAAGCTGCGGGAGAATTTCAAGATCTTCCGCCTTGATTTCCTCACTTTTCTTAGTGGGATTCTTCCAAATGTTGCACATTTTGCAACGCATCTGGCAACGATAGGTCGTAATCACCGACACATCGGTAGGCATCTGGATCTTATCAGATTTGCAATTTCCATTACAGCTTGAACAAGACATAAAATCCTCTATTAACGATGAGCAAGACTTTCGTAGACTTCCTTAGTCTGGTCAGCAATCTTATCCCAATTATAACATTCTTCAACAATCTGCCTGTAATTTCTTTGAACAGGATTATTGACAAACTCACTTAGCTTCTTTGCAAGTTCATCAACATCTCCAGTTTTAAAGAAGCATTCTCTAGGCAGAGGAACTTCTGTATTTGCAGGAATATCACTAGCAACCACATTCAAATTGTGGCTCAATGCTTCCAGCAACACAATAGGAAGACCTTCATGGTAACTCGGAATAGCAAACAGTTCTGCGTTTTCAAACACAGCCTGCAATTCCTCTCCATGAATAAATCCAGGCAGCACGACACCTGCAGAATAAGCAGCCTCTCTCAATTCCTTAGAGTATTCGCTTTCATGATCTGCAGTGCCTGCAATCACAAGCTTTACATCGCCAAGGTTTGCTTTCTTATAGGCCGCAATTAAATCGAGGAATCCCTTTTCCTTGACAAATCGACCTAAGGCAAACACATAGCGTTTTCCAACGAGGCAGTACTTTTCCAAGTACTTTTGAGCAACGCTTTCCGACAACCGGACAGGAACATTGACACCATTATGGATCAAGGCAGTTTTCTTGCAATTGTACCTCTTCTGGAGCCACTGTTCCAAGTAGTCAGAAATGACAATAACCTTATTGGAGAAAACCGTTCCCAATCGTTCGCTTAACCGGAGAATAGCCTTCGCAAGACCGCCCCACTTGGCGCGATTGTAATCCTGGCCATGATGGGTATACACAACCTTAATACCAGCCATTCTAAAGAATGGAGCAATGGCGGAAGGGCCAATAGCGTGAAGATGTATCACATCCGGACGAAGTTTCAACGCCTTTCGATAGCATCTGAAGGTATGAACAAAAGCTTCAAATCCAGAAACCTTAGGTGTATACACAGGGATAACGCGAACACCCTTATAGCTGTAAGGTTCTGACTGGGGCGTGTAGGCCTTACGGCCTAAAATAACAACTTCGACTCCTCGCTCCACCAATCGTGGATACAACTCCTGACAATGGGTTTCAATGCCACCCATTATATCGGGAATCCCGCGAGTACCAAGCACAACAACTTTCAAAAGAAATTACTCCGCCTTACCCTTGCCAATGCTAGTGACTTCGAAGCCAATCTTGCGAAGGGCTTCTGCATCAAGGATATTTCGACCATCAAACACAAATGCAGGCTTGGCCATGGAACCATAAATACGTTTCCAATCCAGCTCAGCGAAGCACTTCCATTCGGTGCAAACCACCACTGCGTGAGCACCTTCTGCAGCCTTATAGACATCTTCTTCAAACTGAACCTGATCAAGGACATCCTTCAAGTCGCGCTTAGCATCAGGAATAGCCTTGGGATCAGTTACGACCGGCACCGCATGTTCGGCCAGCAAATCGCGAACAACCAGGTTAGCCGGACTTTCGCGAGTATCGCCAGTATTAGCCTTAAAGGCGAAACCGAAGACGGCAATCTTCTTACCTGCGATAGTATTGAACATGGTTTCCAGCATGCGATCAACCACACGGTGAGTCTGCCATTCGTTAATCTTCACCACGCTTTCCCAATAGGCAGCCACTTCGGGAAGACCATAGTAACCGCAAAGGTACACCAGGTTTAAAATATCCTTCTTGAAGCAGGATCCACCGAAACCGATGGATGCCTTCAGGAACTTGGAACCAATACGTCTGTCCTTGCCCATAACGTAAGCGACTTCGTCAACATCGGCACCGGTACGTTCGCAGAGGGCGCTAATGGAGTTGATAGAACTGATTCGCTGGGCAAGGAATGCATTAGCAGTAAGCTTTGTAAGTTCAGAGGACCAAAGGTTGGTGGTGAGGATGCGGTCACGGGGAACCCAGTGTGCATAGACGTCCACCAGCTTCTGGCAAGCGGCAAGACCAGACTCCGTCTGATGGCTACCGATCAACACTCGATCCGGTTCAAACAAGTCCTGGATTGCAGTGCCTTCTGCAAGGAATTCCGGATTGGAAAGGACTTCGAAGTGAAGGCCCTTATCGTTGGAATTCAGGATTCGTTCCATAGCGGCGGCGGTACGGACGGGCAGGGTGGATTTTTCCACAATGATCTTGCCTTCGTTAGCAACATCCAGGATGTTGCGAGCAGTCTTTTCCCAGTACTGGAGGTCGGAAGCCTTACCGGCACCATGGCCAAAAGTCTTGGTGGGAGTATTCACGGAAACGAAGATAATGTCAGCTTCCTTAATGGCGGCCGGAATATCGGTGCTAAAGAAGAGGTTACGACCACGGGCGCGCTTCACCACATCGTCCAGACCCGGTTCAAAAATCGGAAGGTTTTCGCTGTTCCAAGCGTCAATGCGGGACTGGTTGATGTCCACGACGGTTACCTTGACATCGGGACACTTATCGGCGATAACAGTCATAGTGGGGCCACCGACATAGCCCGCACCAATACAAAGAATCTTAGTAGTGAAACTCATAATACCCCAAATGTAGATAATTTCCAATTTTGAAAATAATTAAACCTCAACAACGGCCCTATTCACCTAGTCTACAGGGACTTTATCGAGTTTTTCCGTTCACCAGATGTTCCCCATATAAATTCACTATCTAAAGACGGCTCTCAATTCACTCACTTTCTCCGGAATAATCACACGGGTGGCAGAGGTTTCGCCATCACTCCACTGCATAAACATACCTCCACTAGAAGGGATCGCAGACACTTCCACTGGTAATCCCTTGAAGAACCCCACCGTAAGAGGATTTGCATCCAGAGAAAGTCCATGAACAGCTATCACCCCTGGCCCCGTCGAAGACAATGTCACGGGAACATTTTCGCCTAATTCAAAGAATTCCTGCAGCTCTTTTTGAATTACGCCAGGACGTTTCTTGGCAAAGTTCTTGATATTACTCAGGGAAGTGTTCATCCAGTTGACATTTCTGCCCCAGTTTTTTTGATCTCGAGTAACTTCAGAGTCAATATCCGCCATCAGTTTGTTAATTCGGGCCGTTACCCTCGAGGTTTCAAAATTCGTAACCAGAAGAACAGCCATTCTATTTATAAAAGAGGTTCTAAAAGCGGAATTCTCGAGCAATCTTCGGAGAAGCAAAGTAGAAGCAGGGCCATTGGGCCAGGAATCTCCATCCTCCGCAGTAGCAAATTCAAAAACATTGTTCTTGAAGGAGCTCATTCCCGATCCGAATCCAAAATCCGTATCGTAAATAAACCATTTCCACAGGGTTTTCGGATTACTACAGCGCCACTTTTTCAGATTATTGCTGGGCCAATCCCTGTTGTCAATGAACAGTTCCGAAAGAACGTAATTGATAAAATTGCCCACATCGATTTGGGAAGCCACCTTTTCGTAATTTGCATCTACATCCAGATGGGCTGTTTCCAGCCAGTCCATCATGGCCTGGTATTCAGCAGAAGATCCATTGGACGCTGCATTATCGGCCTTCAAAAGGTCGATGCTCTTGGGATCCATCCCATAGTGAGTTTCAAAGTAGTATTCCGTAGACCGTTCGCGAATGTTATGGATACCATAGTATTCACCATTGTAGTACACGATAGAAGCGCGACCTCGCTGGTAATCCACCCCAAGCCCTTCTGTAATGGAAGAGGCCAGCATATCACGAATATAATCGTTATTGCTGTTGCTGCCATTATTACGCAGTACAAAGCCCTTGAAAGATTTCAATTCCGGAAATTCCGGGAACAAGGGATATTTCAAACGTTTATCGCCGTATTTTTCCCTGAAGGTGATGGCCACGGATTTTTTCTCGTTCATGCGGCTGTAATTACCGAATATTTCAAGACCAGCATCTTTCGCAAACGCAGGCTGATTTACTCCTGCTTCAATCAATTCAACAAAGACGGGGATTTCCTTATCCAGCCAGTAGTTGGCACCATAGTGAGGTTCCGCAGTCTGTGCAAAATTGCCTTCCATATAGATGCCTGTATCCGGATTAAACATGGAGCCCGGATCTACGGTAACGAATACGGCGGGAACAGCAGGAGCCTTTTCAAAAATGTAGGTGCGATTCAGCAGTTTACCTGGCATGGCTCCTGGAACAAAACTGCCGCAGCGAACGGTCGTGTTTTTATCAAAGCCAAGTACCGTTATAAGAGGGCTTTCTTCGGTAGGAGCTTTTCCACCTAGCTCACAACGGATCGCATAACCTTCGGGAAAATTCACCACAAAAGGTGCCTGATAAAAACCGGAGGGCGGCAGTTCTGTCAGCGAATCCAAAGCCGGAGATCTTGCAGGGAACACCTCCCCTACGGACATTCCATAGGGAGACGGTTCTGCAAATCCAAAACCCGATCCGCCAGCAACACTGCCGAAGGCCCAGCTCTTTCCCGCAGGAATTTCCGGATAGGAAAGGGAATCCATAATGGCTCCGTTTTCGTCCATCAGATACAGGGAACCGCCAGTCTTTTTCGCCTTGAAGGAGGCATGCGGTTCGTGACCTCTATTACGGGCCATATAGCTGAAGATTTTGACAGATACTTCCTGGGACTCCTTGGATTCAGGGCTCATGCGGGTGCCGTAAATATGGGCAAGATCCGGAAAGGTCGTTCCCGCAGGAAGCGTTCCGCGGTAGACCGTGGAAGAGTCTCCCGTCCCTGTGAATACAAATTCATATCCCTGCCAGTCATCCACATCGGGCTGGGCAAGCCTGAAGGAAACCTTACGACCCTTGGTGATGTAGGCTTTCATCAGAATTTCATTGGCCTTAGATATGTCCGTTACATCCTCAGGATCCGTAGAGCCCGTACCAATCATGACCGAAATAGAGGACCACCCCAATTCCTCGTTGTCTCCGAACTTCATGACGGCACCACAATGTCTTTCCGAATTTTCGTTAAAGCAAAGCTTTTTCTGTCCTGGCAGCGGGTTCGCATAACTGAAGCCAACGGGATCCTCATTCTGGGAGTCTGTCCAACTCCAGAAACCGGGACCAATCATATCTGTTGTATCGGAAGGGGGGACAAAGTCAGGCAGGTTCTTTTCGGAAAGATACACTACCATATATCCCTGGGCAGGAACAACCACATTCCCGAACATCCACTTGGTAGGCTTTTCCAAATTGTTGGTCAGGAATTTTCCCGCAAGATTGACAGGTTCTGCCGAGGTGTTGAAAATTTCAATCCAGCTACCATCACCACCCTCGTGGTCTTCATATACAAGGTTCGTAGGGTCCACTTCCGTAAACATGAGAGGACCACCCACAAAAGGCACAGATGGGCCAGTCTGTCCGCCGGGATTTTCTGCCGGCATGTAGGGCTTAAAGACATGTTCGTCCGAACAGGAGCATAGGCCAAAAACCAGGCAAGTCGCTGCTAACCTGGCAAGGGAATTTTCAAAAAACAAACGGTTTAAGTCATACCCCATATAAGCAAATATACTCGCTTATTTTCGGAAAAGGGTTTACAGTTCCATTACAACTCGGAACAATCCTGACTCTTGTTTTCAAATTTTCCGGATTTCTTTCGTGGTCTGCGAACAACGAACAAGGCAGAGCCCGAAAGGACCAGGGCCACAGAGATGATCTTTCCAAGCGGAAAACTTTCGGAGAAGACCACGGCACCTGCAATAGTGGGAACAGCAGCCCCTACAGCGGCGCTAAAGGGAATGATAAAGAGAGCTCTACCTCTGGAAAAGGAAATCTGGGAATAAAGGAACGCAATGCCATAGGTGGCAACATATCCTAACGTTCTAAAATCCAGCAGCAGGTTTCCTACGGAGGAAAGAGTAATATTATCCAGATCGAAATCCATGGCCAAGCTTTTATAGAATGCGGCAGAAATTCCAAAGCCTACACCCATAATCAGGGAATCCGCAATTTCACGATCACGGCCAAACAAGTGAACCAAGAGGGTTATTCCACAGACAATACCCGCATAAATCCAGAGCATGGAAATATTCTGGACGCTAGATGCACCTCCTAAGGATTCCACAGAATAAAGGAGGCCCGCCACCACAAAGCAAATGGCAACCACAATGCGACGGGTCAGAATTTCCTTCAGGATTACAAAGCCCATCAAAGCCGTAAGCACCGGATTCAAGACCATCATGGGCTGGACCTGGCTCAGGTCATAGCGAGCCATGGCAATGTAGTAGCCTAGAGTCGCAAGGCCAGAGCAGGCAATACCAAGCCACCAGTATCCATTGGAAAGCACCCCCTTCAGGAACAGCCAGGGTTTAGATACTCCACCCGTTTTTTTTCCCACGGTGGACACCCCGGATTTTTCCAGAATATTTCCGCAAGCAAACAGGAACGCAGGACCGATTGTAAGAAGAAGGAAGAGCATAGTTAGACGAGGGTCAAGAGGCGAGAGTCAAGAGAGGTATTTTCTCTTCTATAGGGCATCGTAGATTTCCTGATAGATCCAGTAGTTACCCATGACGCGTTTTACATAGTCACGAGTTTCGCGGTAGCTGATTTCTTCGGAACGAATATCCCAAGGCAAGTGGCCACTAGCAGTCTGCCAACGTTTAGTGGGCTTGGGACCAGCATTGTAATTCCCCAGCACGTACATGTAATCATCCTTGTAGGCAGCCTTCAAGTCCACCAGATAGCGAACTCCCAGACGAATGTTCATGTAGGGATTGTACAATTGCTTGGGATCAAAGGATTCAATGTTTTCCTGCTTAGCCAACATCTTGCCGGTGGAGGGCATAATCTGGAGAAGTCCACAGGCACCTGCCGGGGAAGCGATTTCAAAATTGAAGATGGATTCCTGACGCATGACGCTATAGACAAAGAAGGGGTCGATGCGGCTTCCTGAATGGAACTTCACCTGATCCCTGAAGGGCGTGGGATACAGATAGTGCAGCACACCCATAGGAGGAGCAAGCAGAAGTCTGCGATCGATATTTGCCTGGAACTGACGGGCAAGACGATAGCCGGCGGCAACTTCCCCCATTTCGTAGAACAGCAGGCCGTATTCGTAAAGGAAGTCCAGGCGTTTTGCGTTCTTCTTGCGGGCCAAATCGTACAAGTCGAAAGCATGATCGCTAAAGCCATACAGGAACAAGGTCTTAATGCGGTCATAACGTTCCGGGCTGTAGCTGGAATCAGGCTTGCCAGCCTTCTGTACATTACGAATCCAATTGAGGGTTTCCTCGGCACTCATTTCCACGCCATGAGCAAAGGGAACCTGGGCTGAATCCATCAGTTTGTATTCCAGAAGTTTTACGCGACTGCGATGAGCATAGGAGGACAGCGGGAAATCCTGGATACAATCCAGATAGGCTTCTCGAGCCAGGGAATCCTGTCCAAGTTTCATGTAGGCGTCCCCAAGGAACATGCGGGCGCCACTGCTGCTCCAGCGGTCATTTTCCTGTTTGGCCTGCTGGAACATATCAACCGCATTCTGCCACTGTTCCATCTTAAAGTAGACAAAGCCCGTACGGAACTTAGCCCACTGACGGAAACTGCTCTTGCCATAACGCTTATCCGCAAGTTCCTTATAGCAAGTCAAGGCACTATCGTACTTCTCCACCTGTTCGTAATCAAAACCACGACGCCATAGATTATCGCCTGTACTTTTACTGTACTTGCTTACCACCTGGAGCTTAGAATCATAACGACGGATAGTCTTTGCATACTTGGTGGAATTCACCGTACGCATACGCTTGAGGGCGGTTTCAATCCAGTCCTTCTTCGCTTCTACGGAATCCACCAGGAAGCAGTACTGCTTGATGGCATCCTCTTCACGGCCTAAATTGCGATAGACAGTAGCGCGTTTTTCCCATAGGGCAATACGATCCGACATCGGGAGGGTACTGACAGGAAGCTTGCCCTGAAGTGAATCCTCCGGAAGGGCTACAGCGCTTTCGGGATTTTTAGCAAGAAGATCCGCATCCATGATCTGGATGGAATCCAGCAAGGACAAACAAGCGGAAGCTTCTTCCTTACCGCAAGCGATTCTTGCATAGGCCACCTTCTCGCTCAAGGATTCCGGAGAAACTCTTTCCTGACGGAGACGCTTGATGGAAGCGAATGCAGAATCCTTGTAGGCTGCACTGGTCAGCAGCTGCATGTAGACACGTTTTGCTTCCTTGGTCTTCTTGAACTGCTCCATGTACTGGGCGTAGCGATACTTGAAGCTAGCAGACTCTTCCGTTTTCGGATACTTGTCGATAAAAGCCTTCAGGGAATCCGCCTGGGCCTTGTCCCCCAGTTTTTTGTCAAAGGCAACTGCACGAATACGGAGCAAGTCAGCCTGACGAAGCCAGGTGGAATTCTTTTCGAGACTTTTGTTCAAAGCAAGAGTTTCTCGCATCTTGGCGTAATCACCAAGATTGAACTGTGCGGTAGCCATACGCAGGATTACACTTCCATCCAGGAAGGAATCCCTGCCACGAAGGGAATCGTAGGCCGCATAGGAATTTTCCCAATCGCCCTTGTAGTAGAACATGGCGGCTGTAGCAAAGTCGCGGATGTTCTTGGAAAGGGACGTATCCTCGCTGGCAGCCTTCACACGGTTAAAGCGGATTTCAACATCCTGGAACAACTTAGGGTCAATCTGTTCAAGTTCCGCATAGGGATTACCCGCCACAGGTTCTTCTACGGAAAGAGCCGCTACGGAACTATCCGTCACAGCAGCAGGAGTCATAACAGCAGAAGAAGAACTTAAAGTTTGAGAAATCGCAAAAACTCCCACCGAGCCTACGCCTAGGAGGATACAAAGGAATCGAATCATGTTCTTTTTATTTTCCGTTTTTTTCAACTTGACCTACAAAGCTAGAGATGCCAAGATCCATAATCGTCTGTGCATACTTCTTGTGCAAGTAGGCATTCACACTTTCAGCATCGTCCATCTGGAGCACCGTCAAAGCCGTATCACGGACATCTTCGAAGTTGATGGAACGAATAATTTTCTTTGTGGACATGACACTCCAGGGCGTCATGGAAAGTTCGTCAATTCCAAGACCAACCAACAAAAGGACGCTCATGGGGTCAGCACTCATTTCACCACAAACCGCCACAGGAATACCTTCGCGATGGGCGGCCTGCACGGTCTGATAGATCATGCTAAGCACTGCCGGATGGTGGGGCTGGAACATGTCTGTAATAAGTTCGTTGGTACGGTCCACAGCCAAGGTAAACTGAATCAAGTCGTTAGTACCGATACTGAAGAAATCAGCTTCCTTCGCTAATTTGTCCACAATCATGACGGCGGAAGGTACTTCGATCATGACGCCAACCTTTACTTTGGCGCATTTCTTTCCAGAAGCTTCCAGTTCTTCACGGCAGCGCTTGATGCAAGCCTTAGCACGACGAAGTTCCGTCATGCTGGAAATCATGGGCAAAAGTATACGGAGGTTCCCCTTGGTATTTGCAAGGAGCAGGGCCTTCAGCTGTTCACAGAACAAGTCTTCCTTGTCCAGGCAGACTCGGATGGAACGCCACCCCATAAAGGGATTGGATTCACTTACCGCGTTAATTCCACTTACAAGCTTATCGCCACCAGCATCCAAGGTACGGATGACCACGGGGCAGGGAGCCATCGTTTCAAGAATATAACGATAAGCGTCACGCTGTTCGTCCATGGTAGGAGCGGTCTTGCGCAGGAACAAAAATTCGGAACGGTAAAGGCCAATGCCTGACGCACCGAAGTCCTTCACCTTATCAGCCTCCGCAGGCAGCTCGATGTTTGCATGAAGGGTAATGTACTTGCCATCACGGGTCATGGGTTCCAGCTGTCGCATGGTAAACAGTTCCCGACGTTGGCGCTCGAACACTTCCTGACGTTCATGGAAGTCGCGGATATCCTCTTCGTTCGGATTGACAATGACAGTACCAGTGGAACCGTCTACAATCAGGATATCCCCCTGCTTGACCACTGCAGCGGAGTTTCGCAGGCCAGACACCAGCGGTAGCTGGAGGGACCTAGCCAAAATGGCAACGTGGCTTGTACGGCCACCAGTATCCATCACAAGGCCACAGACCTGACCAGGCTTGATGGACATAAGCATGCTTGGCAGAAACTCATGACCTACCAGCACCACACCGTCTTCGTCAGCCACATCCTCCAGCACAGGTCCGGAGTCTTCCATGGCGGCCATGAGACGATTATAAAGATCTCGCAAGTCCGTAGCCTTGTCGCGCATTGCAGCGGAATTGATGGACTCGAACTTTTCGATATAGGCACCAAGAACTACATGCACGGCCCAGCGCGCATTCTTGTGCTCCCTACGAATCTTGTCCAGGATACCATTGACCAAGCCCGGATCCTGAAGGATCATCAGGTGGGTGGCAAAAATCAGGCTATCCTTGACGCCTGTGCGACCTTCGGAGATTTCCTTGATCTGGGTAATCTCCTTGGCAGTCTTGTTGATGGCTTTCAGGAAAACCTGTTCCTCATCGGGAATACGACTTTCGGGAAGGGTTTCCTCCACCACGGAAACTTCACGGTTAATAACCGGAAAAACCCGGCCCATTGCAAAGCCGGGAGATGCGGGCACGCCTGTTAAAACAGTACGTACCGGTTTTTTCTTTTCATCAGCAAGGTTCTTCGTTGAAGTGGTCATTGAACAAGACCTCCAACTGGGAGGCCACGTTTTCTTCGTCCTCACCGTCGATTTCAAACTTCACTTCAGATCCAGCGGGAATCGCAAGCATCATCACATTCAGAATACTCTTGGCATTGGCCTTAGAGCCCTCGAATATGATGGAGACATCACTCTGTGCCTGGCCGGTAACATCTACAATCATACCGGCAGGGCGCGCGTGAATACCCAGTTTATTTGTGACCACCAAAGTTTTAACTATCATCTTTTTCCTCAGAAAATATCAACGTTGACGTCCAGACCGTCCTTCAAAATGACACGGAACAGACTATCGGCAGAATGGATAGTCTTGACCAGATCATCATGGAGGGCTCTGTCGTTCAGCAAAATACCGGCGGTGTTGTCCTTGGAGTTGATCTTCTTCTGGACATTAGCCAGAAGGTCATCCAGATGCTTGGTCACCCCTTCCAGTTCACCCATCAGTTTGTCTGCGTTGCCCATGAGCTTGTCGGTATTTGCAAACATATTGTCAATGGGGGGCTTCACGCCGTCAATCAATTCGTTCACCTTCACTGTCACCTGATTCAAGCCATCCAGGCTCTTCTTGATCTGGGGATCAGTAGTGTTCAAGAGTTTCATCGTGCGATCTTCCAGAGCTTCAGCCTTTACGAGAAGGGTCTTAAAGCGTTCCTGGAATTCGGGATTGGTAATGGTCTGTCCCAGAGCCTGCTTCACAGATTCCAGGAGAACCTTGGTACTATCGCACACTTCACCAGCAAGACCCAAGGCTTCTGCAATACCTGCGTCAAACTGGCCGTTAATAGTATCACCAGGAGCGAAATAGGTGGTAGAATCGCCAAGAATCATACCAATCTGACGTTCACCCATGATACCGATATTCTGCACTCGAATTTCGGAATCCGTAGGAATCTTCACATCGGTACGCAGGCGGACAGTCACCACCACACGATGGCCGGAAAGTTCAATCTTTTCCACCTTACCAAGCTTAACGCCATTCACCTTGACAGGGTCATCCAACACAAGGGTGCTGACCTGGGTAAAGCGCAAATAGAACGTATTAAAGGTTTCCCTAGGATCCTTTTCATTTAGGAAAAAGATGCCAAAAACCAAAATCACAAGGGCCAGTATTACAACCAGTCCAACGGAAAAATAGAGTGCAGAATACTTTTTCATTTGGTTTTTAATCTAGTTATTATTCTTCAATTCTTGCAATAGGACTGTTATTTTCAATGCCATTTACGTGGCGATCCAGCCAATCATACAGCAATGCGTCCCTTTCATCCTTCTTCAGGAGGAACTTTTCACGGCCTTCCTTCTGCATATACACGTCCAGATAGGTCATCAGTACGCCACCAGCCACAGAAACGTTCATGGACTCGGTAATGCCATACTGGGGCAGCTTGAATTCGTAATCTGCATGGGCCAAAGTGTCGGGGTGATTGCCATGGAATTCACTACCCAGGTAGAAAGCGGTAGGCTGACTCAAGTCCAGGTCCAGAACAGAGTTGGTGGTATTGGTGCTGGCAACAGCAATCTTGTATCCCTTGGCACGCAGTTTTTCCATACAGAGCATGCGCTTCTTGTACAGGTAAAGATTCATCCACTTATAGGAGCCCTTAAGGATGGACTTGTTCACGCTATAAGCGTTGTCTTCTTCGATAATATGGACATCCTGAAGGCCAAAACATTCTGCAGTACGAATCACGGCGGAGATATTATGGGGGTCGAACAAGTCTTCCAATACCATGCAGAAATGCCTTGTGCGGCGATCCACCACAGAAGAGAGAAGTTCCTTACGGCGGTCGGTCACACGAGCCAACAGAGATTCCAGACTTTCCTTATTTTCACTCATAATCTATCCTTGATTCTATTTAATTATTCCACAACCTTTAAAGGAGCGGGAGTAGAAGCATTTGCCTTCGCCTTTGCCCGTTCCTTCTGTAACTTTTCAAAGTCCCCCAGTTTCCAGGAACCGCCATTTACTACGGTCTCGAAATCCAGGATATACTGGACATTCTGCTGAGACTTTAACGCGGCGCTCTTAAGCATGGGTTCCTTATTGCCGCCAAAATACATCCCCGAAGCCTTCTTGACATCGTCGACAATATGATCAATCTTGCTATTGACCACACTCTTAAAGACTTTCATCTGCATGATAGAATTCAGCACGGAATTTGCGGGGAACACAATGGCAGTTAATTTATACTTAATACGATTCCCAGGAATAGGATCCATATCCAGGAACGCAATAGCAGTACCCGTCAAAGACCATTTAAGGACCTTCGCATGACCATAGCCAAAGAACAAGTCACGAAGGCCCAGTTTCTGACCAGCACTATCCTGTAGAGCCCAATAGAATTCACCAGAAAGACTACGGCCATTACTTCCATTGAAGAACCTACGGTCCTTGCTAGCGTACTCCAGGGTATAGCCTGTTTCCAGATAGGCGTTAATCAGTTCGGCGGTAAACGGCATGTTATCGAACAAGTAGCTAATCACATGCTGGTTCAAAGGCAGCGTACCTTCATTCACGTAGACAGCTCGATACTGGCGACCAAGACGAGCAAATATTTCCGGCACACTAGTCGCATTCATATCCGTACTTAGGCCACGTTTCCTTACTTCCTTGTAAACGCTACAGAACGCCTCATCGTACTTCACCTTCTTCAGGGGAATCTTATCCGCATCCGTGCAGCCAGGGACATCCACCCCAAGACAGGCCTTCATACCGGAACAAAGGGGACGAACATCGTCTTCGCCCACCTTCTTCACCAAGGAATTACGGTCAGGAATGACCACATTCACCTTGGGCTGTTCAGGAGCAGCCTTAATCACAACACGAGATTCACCCTGTTCAGCGGTATCTGCAGCAAAGGCAGAAAATACGCACAAAAGGACAGTGGCGATTGTTTTCAGGAAGTGGTTCAGAGAGTTCTTCATAAGGACGTCTCCCTAATTTCTGAATTCAAGGCTATCCATAGGAATCACCGTGAAAGGTTTCAAGGCTTCAAGTTTGGATACAGGAGCCACGATAGAAATGGTCATCTTGTCCTTGTCAAAATACTTGGTAATCATAGCCTTCACCTGATCCGGAGTAACAGTGTTGATTTCCTTTACGTATTCCAAATAATGGTCCTGAGATTTTCCAATGAGTTCACCATTGGCGAAGATCACCGCAGTAGAAGCAGGGCTGTCAAAAAGACTCGGCAAGCTCTCAATCAGGGACTTCTTTGCCTGAGCCAATTCTTCGGCAGACGGACCTTCCTTTGCAAGCTTTTCCACCTCTTCGTAAATTAATTTCAGGGCGAAATCCACGGATTCAACCTTGGTCTGTAACGCGATGGTCACCATGGACGTATCACGATAATCGTTACCCACAGAACTATAGATGCTATAGGCCAGGCCCTCGTCACTACGGACAC
The DNA here is from genome assembly GCF_003149045.1 of Fibrobacter sp. UWR4. NCBI lineage: Bacteria > Pseudomonadati > Fibrobacterota > Fibrobacteria > Fibrobacterales > Fibrobacteraceae > Fibrobacter > Fibrobacter sp. UWR4. Next base: position 26,705 of record NZ_QGDU01000016.1, read on the forward strand.
GGTTCATAAGGCGGCTGGTAAAGCTACCTCCACCCAGGATGAAACTGGCCACTGCAGCAGGATAGTAATCCGGATGGGGGCGTTTCACGAAAGGTTGGTTCATGGAGATGTTCGCCTGGGTAATATCCTTATCTACCACATAAATACCCGGCCTTCTCAGGAAACTTAAAGGCTTAGGAGCGGGTTTCTCTGCAACAGGTTCTACTTTCCAGCTAGCGAAGAAATCCTTCAGCATCGCGATGGAGGAATCACGATCCACATCACCAGAAAGAGCGAACACAATACGCTTGGATGAATATGTTCCTGCAGCAAGGCGCTTCACATCTTCGGCTGTTACAGCCTTATATTCGTCAGCGTTAGCATCCCACAATCTTGGATTAGGGGCATAGTTCACCTTCGCCTTCAAGGAGGAAAGGATCTTCGCAGGCGTATCAAAGCGGCGATCATAGCTGGTTACAAATCCGGCCTTTACGATTTCCAGCTGTTCCTTGTCAAAGGCCGGAGCCGTCAAGACCTTTTTGGACAATTCCAGCAAGTTCGCAAAATCCTTGGAAAGGCAGTTAATATCGAACATGGAGGAAAAGGTCCCTGCGGAAGTGCTAATACCAGCGCTTATAAATTCCAGAGAATCATCCAAATCATGGGGAGAAACTCCACCGCCAGCACCGCGACGCAACATAGAACTAACCATGGAGCGCGGAGCTTCATCCTTCAGCTGGGAAGCCTGGGTACTTTCATCGAAATACACGGAAAAGTTCACCAGAGGCAAGGAACGATCGCTTGCAATATAGCCGGTAATACCAGGAGCAACTTCTACACGATAGTCCTTAGGATGGGGAGCAACATATACGAATTCAGGAAACTGGACATCCTTGTAACTGGCAGGAATTGCCGCTACAGGCGTTTCTGCAGGAGCCGCCACCGGAGTTTCGACAACTTCAGACGACCTAGGAGAATCTGCCACAGGGGCAGGTGCAGAAGAACAGGACATGAGGAAAGATCCACATGCCGCCAGACAGGATAGAAATCGTAGATTACGCATTACCGTCAAATTAGAAAAAAGAAAAGAAGTTCAACCTTAAAGTTTCTATCTTGTGATGCAGAACAATGGATTTTTCTGGAAAAATACGTTTCGCCCCTAGCCCCACAGGGTACCTTCACGAAGGCCACCTGCTTTCGGCGCTCTATGTATGGGCTGCAGCCAGAAAATGGAACCTCCACATCCATCTGAGAATTGAAGATCATGATCGAGGTCGCACTCGAGAAGCCTATATCCAAGGCATCCGTGAAGATCTTGCCTGGATGGGATTCATTTCCCACAGCGAAAGCATCCAGAGCGAACGTCAAGACATTTACCTGTCTGTCATGAAGAAACTGGCCGCTGCAGGCCTTACCTACCCCTGCACCTGCAGTAGAAAGCAGCTTGAAGCGGAAAATCCTCGCAGCGAAACCGGAGAAATCATCTATCAAGGCAAATGCAGTAGGCAAATTCCTGATGCACAAGCCCCACACAATACCCGATTTAGAATTACAGACAAAGTAATTGCATGGACGGATTATAGACTTGGGGAATTTCGGGAAAATCCTATCCATCAATGCGGCGATTTCCCCCTAATGGATCGGGAGGGGTGCTACACCTACCAACTCTGCGTCTGTACAGACGATCTAGAACAGGGCATTACACACATTGTCCGCGGAGAAGACATCATCAATTCCACCGCCCGACAGATTGCCTTGAGCGAAGCCCTCTGCCAGGTGGCTACTGGCGTAGGCAATATCCCTAAGGAATATACCCGTCCCCTCTACCTACACCACCCCCTCATTGTAGACCCTTCCGGCAAGAAACTTTCCAAGCGGGAGTTAGCGCACAGCATCCGTCAGGACAAGGAAGCAGGAATTAGCCCAGAAACCCTGCTGGGCAGAGTGCTTTTCAAGGCAGGATTCATTCCTCGTGAGGTCCCAACCTCCCTGGAAGACGCTATTGGAAGGATTGTCAACACTTTGTAAGCTTTTCCGAAAAACTTTCTTTTCAAAAAAATTTATATTCAGGACATGTCCCCAGCGTCATCTTCTGCAAATATTTCAAAGCTACGCCAAGAAGTTTTACTTTTTGATTCTAAGGATCGTCTTTTGAATTTTTCTTCAAAGGGTGATTTTCAGTCTCCGCTCATTATGGAAGCGGGCGACCTTTTCTTTGAAAAATGGTTGCAGTCTAAGGGACCTCTCCCTCTGGATTCCTTCTTCCCGATTAACGCCAATTACACGGCCCAGCAGAAGCTTACCCAGATTGACGTTTTCTCCACCGTACTTCGTGAAAAGATGGAAGATTTCGGGGAAACCGATTTATACCTGGTATTGGGCTTTTTAAAGTGGGATGGAAACGCCCTTGCCCCCAGTCTTCTCGTTCCCGTAGAGGTGGACGTAGCCAAGAAGACCCTGACCCTCTCCAACAAGGCACCTATCGAGAACGTAGTGCTGAGAGAGCGCCTAAAGGATGTCCTCCCCAACGCCCTCCCCAAGGTAGACGACGCCATCATCAATGGCCAGTTCAGCATTCTGCTGTACTTCTCCCTGTTCGAAAAGGCCGTTGCCACAGCCCGCAACTGGAAATTCACACGCCATGGAATCTGCCTAAGCTTCTTCAATACTGGCGACCTTCATATGCGCCAGTGGTTTGACGAAGTTCCCCAGGACAAGAAACTGGATTCAAACCCCAACCTGAACGCCCTCTTTACCCAGAACGGTTTTGAACTTCAGGAATCCCTTTTTGAGGACGGGGACATCAACCAGATGTTCTCCCCTGCGGACTACCATTTCCCCTACGTGATGGACTCCCACACCAGCAAGGTGACCCTGGACGCCCTGAACGAGGAATGCAAGGCCTACGCCATCAGTACCCTCCCTGGAACAAGCAAGATGAAAGTCGCCACAAACATCGTGGCAGAAAATGTATCCAAGGGAAAGAAGGTCCTTGTTGTAAACCGCAGGGCCGTAACCGCCAGTACTTTTAAAAACACCTGGAAGCCTCCCTTCAGAACCTTCCCCGATTCTGACCGTGCAAAGCTCCAGCAGGATTTGAAGACCTTCCGCCAGGAACTGGTGGAGTACTACGAAACCGTCAACAAGCCCATCCAGCCCTCTGGCATCATGCTGGGCGATCTTCTGACGGAATTCGGCAAGGCAAAGATATCCAAGCAGAAGATTCCCGAATCCGTATTCCAGGGAATCAACCAGCTGGACTACCCCACCTACCAGAATCTTAAATCCGATCTCCTGAATTTGGTGGACCTTTATTTTGAAAAGAAAGGTTTTGAGGCTCGTCGCGCATTCCAGGACGTACATGTTCCTAGCCTGAACGACAACCAGAAATTATCCCTGGCCAATGAATTAACAGAGGCAGCGGAAAAGGTTGCCGAACTGGACACCATCATCACCTTGATGGAAACAGCCGGTCTCTTCCCTACTGGAATTTTCCTTTCAAGCCTAGCCGACCTGCTGAAACTCATTCAGGATCATTTCGACCAGGACACACCATCCTTTGAAGATTGGGTACTCCGATCCAGCAACTGGGACTCCTACAAGGATACCCTGATGGCCCTGCCCGAGGCCGGTGACAAGTGGGTCCGCTACCGTAGGCAGACATCAGAAATTTACACGGACAATGCAGTGGACGAAAACATCCTGTCCGCCCGTGAAGATTTTGCAGAAAGCCAGAACACCACCCTTAAGGGCCTATCCGACAGATACAGGACTTCCCGTCGTACGCTCATGAAGGTAATCCGCGATCCTAAGTCCGTGGATTCCGACCTCAAGCTCCTGGATTTGATCGACACACTTCTGGATCTCCAGGAAAACAAGCGAGCCTACAAGGAAACATCCGTCCTTGGAAACCACCTGCTGGGCAAGGACTGGCTGTACGAACGTTCCGACTGGGTCGAGCTGAATCGAAAGATTCGCTACATCTACGACTTCAAGGAAAAGAACAAGAATAACCCCAAGATGGATTTGCTCCTGCAGATCCTGGAGCAGTGGCATCTCTTCAAGGACCTGCAGCCTAAAATCGCAAGATTCTATCAGGCCGTTCTTGAGTTGCAAAAATCCATCAAGCAAATTTCCAAGGACATGGGGCTTGAGTCCTCCTTGGAAAGTCTGAGCATCGAAAAATGGCTGGATACGATTAAGTCCTGGAGTGAAAACTGGGAAAATCTGGACATTCACCTGGAGCTCTCCGCCCTTATTGCAAAACTCGGAAGCTACAACTGTCCGGGTCTCGTGAAATTTGTAGAGGACACCAACAACGTCAGCAAGGAAGTGGCGCAGGCTGTTATCCATTACTGGACCGGCTACCAGATCCAGCTGGCAACCAAGTCCTGTCCGGACCTATTCTCCCTGAATCCCAAGGCTCGCGCCAAGAAGACCAAGAGCTATCAGGCATTGCTAGACTCTTTTAGTAACGCCAACTTCAGGGAATTCCAGACCACCGTGGAAAACGATAGCAGCCTTCTGACGGTCGTCCACCTGAACGACACTTATCAGTTGGGACACAAGCATTTCGATTTGGCAATCATCCTGGATGCAGACAGCATTTCCGCAGTGGAAGCGCTGCCTACCCTGATTGCAGCCGATCGCGTCGTCCTTATGGGCGATCCCCAGAATCCGGCCCTGGAACATCTCCCCTTCGATGCCTACCAGGAAACGGCATCCAACCATACGGCCATGTTCCACGAAAGCATTCTCGCTTCCGCCCTCCGCCGTGGCATTCCCACCCGCGAGCTGTGGTTCTCCAGCAACTACGCCAATTCCGCATTGGTAGATTTCGCCAACAGGAAAATTTACAACAGGGGAATCAAGCAATTGCCTCTTCCCAACAGGGAAGAATTCAAGGGCATCCGTTTCAAGGCCGTGCAGAACAAAGTACTGGCAGTTGCCCAGGCGGCAGTCCGACATGCGGAACGAAATCCAGGAAAGACCCTGGGTATTGTCGCATTCCATCAGTCTACCTGCCACGAAATTGAATCCGCCATAAAGGCTATGCTTATGGCAGATTCTCCTGCAGCAAGATTTTTCTCCCAGCAAAATCTGGACATTCGTTACTACGTAAAGACTCCGGAACGTGCGGTAGACCGTTATCGCGACGTCGTTCTGGTCTGCGCGGAATCTGAAGGCGCTACAGGCATCGCAGGCGACCACAAGGTCGCTGTCTGCACATCCCTGGCAAAGACGGAACAATACGTATTCATTTCCGAATCAGACCTAGCCAAGAAGGCAAGTGCAAAGCACAGCAATCTGTTCTGGGAATGGATCAACTACCTGCAACAGAAGGAATTCTGCAGCGAGATTCATTATACTCCGGCAAGTTCCGTCATTCGTCCCCAAGTGATGTCCGCCCTGCAGGAAGAAAACATTCTGGTGGAAGAATACTTCAACCCCGCAGGCATTGCAGTTGGCCCCGTCATCGTGGACGCCAACAACAGCAAGCGATTCCTTGCCCTCGTTGAAGACGACTGCACTACAGAACGCTTCAGAAGTTCTATCGAGGATCGGGATTATATCAGGCCCACCCTTCTAAAGCAACAAGGCTGGAAGATTCTAAATCTTTGGCTCCCCTTCTGGTACATGGTTCGCCAGGACGAAATCGGCCACTTGGTAGCCACCATCGCTATTGAACAGAGCGTAGCACCTCCGCCTCCGGATCCTCAGGAAGAGGCTCAGGAGGAAGAACTCTTTAGCGAAGCTACCTCCGGCAGTAATGTTGTCCCCTACCAGGTGCAGCATCCTAAGATTGAAGGAACACCCCACGACAAACCCATTGCGGAATTGCCGGCAGCAGCCCTCATCACCCAGTTGAAATTCTACGTGGATCATGAAGCCCCCATCCATCAGGATGTGCTGAAGAACCGTGTGCTAGAACTTCATCATGTGGACCGTGCAGGTCCCATGATTCAGCAGGCTCTTACGGAAGCTATCAACCAGGGTCTCCAGAAGAAGCGATTCGTCAAGACAGGTCTCTTCTTCTATTCCTTGAATCCGACCGAATATGTTCCTCGCGATCGTTCCGGACGTCCTGATTCCGAAAGGAAACTGGCTTACGTCGGTCCCGAAGAAAGAGCCCTAATGCCAGACTCCATGGACGAGCACGCATTGAAGCAGGCCCTTGGCCTACTGGAATAAAAGGGAATGCAAATGAAAAAAGCGGAGTTTAGAACTCCGCTTTTTTTATGCTTTTTTCTGGTGCAAGATTGCTGATACTGACCTACACCAGCATGGGGCGAATTAGCGAATCTTCACCACAAAGGCGTTGATGTTATAGGCAGACAGTTCGCGAGCCTTGTCTTCTGCGGCCTTCTTGGAGGACCATCCACCTCCACGAAGCTTGTAGAAGGGAGATTCAAACACCACAGAAATGGTATAGCCGGTGCTTGCGACAAGCTGAGCCTTACGACGCTGAGCCGCATCAAAATCCGCCACAGCTTCGAACTGAAGCATATAAAGGCCATCGGACTTAGAGTCCTTCTTGGTCTTGCCGGCAATGTTCTGGCTGGTAGTAGTAGTATCCCTCAGAGAAGCATTCAGTTCAGGCTTGTATTCCCTGCCCTGAAACAGAGAATCCATATCGGTGGGACCAGCAGCCCACGCAACGGACATGGACACTAAAAAAGCGGCAATAAACTTAAACATGGCTCAAATATAACAAAAAAAGTGGCGGATTAAACCGCCACTTTTTTCAAGATCACTTGGCAGATGCTACTTGGTAGCAGCACCTCTTCTCACACCCCAAACATTGGTCTTGTCCAGAGAGTTCTTCTTGCCGAACTTACCCAGCTTGATGTAGGACTGGAGCTTGGTAATGTAGGCGCCAGTAGCAACTTCACGGCCTTCTGCGGAACGCATGTTCCAGGCGATGTAGAAGTTACGGCCAACATCCAAGCAGGACTTACCTGCACCGAAGACGGTTTCATCGTTACAGTAGATCTTACCGCTCTGACCGCCAACATAACCACCCAGGTTGGTGTAGTATTCAACGTTGTAGAAGAAGTAGATCTTGTTGAGTTCGCCAGACTTCTTCAAACTATTAGCGTATTCGAAGTAGCGTTCTTCGGAGTTTGCCAGAGCGAACATGTCAGACTGAACGAAGTGGCCAACAACCTGATTCATAGAGTCTGCAGCGAATTCGAAGCTCTTGGTAGTAGCGAAGGGAACCACGGAAACCATGGGGACATTTTCGCCAGCCGGAGCGTTACCGGTATGAGCGAAGGTCACTTCCTTCACAGTCACTTCAGCTTCACCGTTGATCTGGACCCACGGAGCAGGCAGACGCTTAGTGCAATTGTAGCTGGTGGGTGCATTCCAGTTGTAGGAAGCATCATCTGCCGGACGATTTTCTGCATAGACATCGGCACTGACATCAACATTGTCAGACCAGAATACGTTGTCAATATCGCCACTGAAGCGGATGTAGTCGCCCACATGCGGAGTGTTGGACTGTCCATCGTTCATATAGTATGCACGAACAGTTTCAGAACGGTCCTGAACATCACTACTTGTAGCCACATCAGTCTTAAAGCGCTGATCTTCAGAGAGGGACGTTGCGGAGTTCAGGTAGAAGGTGAAGGAAGTTCTGTTGAACTGAACGTTAGAGACAGGTTCAGAGACGGTCAAAACCAGCTGGTCCTGAGTTTCACTCATTCTGGACACGCGAGCGGACAGAATCACAGGAGCCATACGATCGGTAATAGCACCATCGAATCCCTGAGTAACGACCTTACCCTTATCCAGGAACTTTGCCCAGGAGAACACCTTACCGGAGCCACCAGTCTTTGCTGACTTGGAAAGCTTCAGGCCGCCAATGTCAAGACGAGCAGTGCAGTAGCCGTCTGCGTCCGGAGTACCCACGCAGCTCAGCTTTTCCTGAGAAACGTAGTCATTACAAAGCATTTCCTTATCAGTAGACTTGTTGGAAATACCAAGTTCATACGGATTCAGCTTTTCTGCGGAAGTGGAATCCCACAGGAAGCAGACGAAGGAAGGCAGGGAGTCCTTATGAATCGGACGGTTGTAGTAAACGGAAGCGGAGTCACCGATACCATCCAGATATTCCTGAGTGGAGCTGTAGTATGCAGCCGGAAGATTCAATTCAGCATCCGGAGTTACACCATGAACATCGAAGACGTCGGTCAGCACAGGATAAGGAACCGGAGGTTCACGGAAGAAAATCGGGTTATAGACAGCCTTAACGTTGCTGTTCATGGTAGCCATGACAGATACTACAGCAGGACCACAGTCATCCTTCGGGTCGGTAGGATTGGCAACGCAGCCTTCTTCGTAGTAGCGATATTCCTTCAGGGAACGAACAGGAACCTTGCCCTGACCACCAACCAAGGTAAGATCAGAAGCGGCGTCTGCTTCAACCTTGGCAGAGGTTTCAGAACCCAGCATCAATTCAAGATTACATCTTTCGCAAAGGTTACCATAGGGATCCAGTGCATGGACATACAGATCCACAAAGCCACCCACGAAGTGTTCGTCATAGGAACCTTCGGCATTCTTGGATTCACCCGTAATAGCCTTTTCGCTGTAGGTGGAATCGGTAAAGGCAAGAATCGGCAGATAGAATTCAATAGTAGCCGGAGTGCCAGAAGAAGATGCAGTCTTGACGATGTAGTTCTGAGTACCAGCAGCAGCAGCGAAGTCCACCGTTGCCCAGACCGTATCCACACCGGTAGAACCGATGGTACGAGAGTTGGATGCAAGGATCTGGACAAATTCACCAGCGGCATTCTTTTCGTAAAGGGTCAGACCTTCTGCGGAAAGGGTATAGGCAACACCCACAGCATCATCCGGAGAAAGGCTCAGGTCCTTACCATCGTCAATCAAAGCAGTGACGTAGAACGGGACCAGTTCACCAGCCAGTTCAGATTCAACATATTCGTACTTAACACCCTTGATGATATCACCATTGGAGTCAAGGACAGCAACCGGAGTCTTGAACATCACGTCCACCTTACCAGTGGTACGGAAGGTTTCAATCTTCTTGGCCTTGCCTTCTGCGAAGGCGAAGAGAGTCCACTTACCCGGTTCCAAGGTAACATTCTTCTTGTTAACCTTCGGAGCGGAAACGTCGGTCAGGTCAATGCCACCCTTATTGATGGTACCCGGAGTAAGAGTAATTGCTTCATCCAGGTTGAAGGAAGTACCCTTCACCAGGTAGTAGCTAATAGAAACGTTACACTTGGTAGCGATTTCTGCGCCACAGCAACGGAGTTCAGATTCTTCACCGGTCATTGCACCAGCGCAAGTACCGTCACCAGTCTTGGTATAGCACATTTCAAAGGTCTTTTCACCAGTTGCGCGGTTGGTAGTCGGAGTAGCTTCAAGAGCAACGGTCTGCTTGATGTACATGTTGGTCTTGATACGAACGTTGGACATGGTAGTACGACGGTCGCAGAAGAAGATATCCAGGTCATACTGCTGACCTTCTTCCAAGGTGCGTCCACCAAAACCCTTGAACTTATCCAGGTTCACGTAGCCAGGAGCAGCCAGATGGGTACCACCCAGGTCCACAGCCAGAGTATTATCGATGAACACCCAAATATCATCGTCACCACGGAAGTTGAACTTCAGACCAGGCTTGTGAGTAAACTTAGCGTGAGATTCGAAGCAGTAATGCTGGTTACGTTCGCCAGTCCAGCGAGGAGCACCAGTAGCCATCTTGGTTTCGGTACCATCCTTGAAGAAGGTCCAACCGTTAGGAGCCAAATCCTGGCAGGACCAACCGATCACGCAAGTAGCAGCGGGGGTAGTACCCTTCATCTTCAGGTTGGTCTGGATAGCGGAAGTGGTTTCATCACCATCGCCAAAAAGGCCTTCGCAGTCGTAACCGCCATCCCATCCGGCGCCGTTACAGAACACGTCAATAAGGGGAAGTCCTTCGGTGGGGTGGTTTTCACGAAGTGCAGGACCGTAGAAAATAGGACCTTCTGCAGTACGCTTTTTACGAGCAGCCAGAACCGGAGTCTGGGTGGGGTCTGCAGCAAGAATTGCGGCATCGTCGGTAGTTTCTACAGGATAGAAGCCACCCGGGACCTTGGTACCAGCACTCTGGTAGAAGTCAGAGTCAAATTCCCACTTACCATCTGCAGAACGTTCAAAAGGCATGTTGTAGCAGGACTTTTCATTCACGCCCTTGGTATAGTTGAACAGCTGGTTGAAGAAGGTTTCATTGATAAAGCACTTTGCACCTGCAGCGGAAAGCTTGGGCTTACGCTGTTTCTGGGGGACGTTGGGATCCAGGTACTTTTCAACAACACCAGTGGTCACACCGATACAGGCGTTCACATAGGCCTGAGCCTGCTGAGCGGTAAGACCACCAACACCATACTGGCAGCCTTCGCCACCGGCAGAGTAGCAGGAGAAGGAAGGATGGAGGCTGGCGTCGGTATCGTAGATGATAGCGGCCATGTCATAGGAACAAGTACCTTCCACGCCTTCGGGGAAGGTGGTATACCAACCGTCATCGCCTTCACTCAGGAACTGTTCTTCATCCGGAACAAAGAACAGAGTATCGGATTCATAAGCTTCGAAGAAGGTTCCCAGAGGAATGGGGGTTGCTACCGCATTCATTTCCCAGTTACCATTCACACCAAGCAAGTCTTCACGTTCAATATCGTCGTCACGGTACAGAACAACATTGTCGGAAATCTTTTCGTTAAACCATACGAAAGAGTACCAGCCACACTTTTCCGGATCAGCAGTAAGGGCACGGCCAGTCTTACCGCCATCCATACTGATCATGGGAACAGAAGACATCCAGTCTTCGTAGTCGGGCGGAATCATGATGTAAAGATACTTTGCATCAGGAGGATTGGGGCCGAAAGCCGTCTTTGCGGGATCGGTGGGGTCCTGATAGATGTAGAGAGTGCCAGAAGCCAGGTCGGCGCAGGTAAAAGCGTCGGTATTGGCACTACCGTTGTTGCCGATATCGTAATTGACACGGTCGATCCACTGTGCAGGATAGTGAATTCCAGCACTGTTGACACGGAAGGTTTCGCCCTGACCGACAGCCATGGCCTTAGCTTCGTACCAACCGGAAGGGCCGACAGAAAGTTCGGGGAACATACCGCCCGCTTCCAGGGTAACCATGTCCCAGGATGCAGGAGCCTTAATATAGATGGTGCCATCGCACTGCAGAGCAAATGCACTCTGTACTCCAGCGAAGAGCATTCCAATACCCAAAACCCATTTTAGCAAGGTATTCTTCGTGTTTTTCATAATCTTAGTATCCATCGATGGTTTCCTTCCAACAAAGGCATAACAAAAAGACCGGCCTTTTCGAAACGCCACACCGGCTTGAAATTTATTCTTTTCTTGCCGAAAATGCCAATTATTTTTCCAAATTAAGAAAAAAAAATGGTTTATTCCGTATACAAAAAGTGAATATGCAGGTATAAGTGGCACAAATCACACAAAATTGCGGCAAAAACAGTTTCGATTTCTTTACAATCAGGGGTAAATCACCCTAACTTGACCATAAAAGCCTTAGCCCCATCCAAAAAATTGTAGTTTTTGTCCATCAGTAAACGTCCCTTATTTCAGGATTTTTTATGCCCGTTTTTGAAGTTCAGCCCCAACTAGTTGTTTTATACCCCCAGAAAATGTTCAAGCAGTTCCCCCTGGAGAAAGGGACCCAGGTGCTGGGCCGAGGCCAGGACGCCGACATCCGTCTGGAGGACGACCTTGTCAGCCGTAGGCACTGTGAAATTTCCTTCGATGGAACTCATGTAACGGTCACCGACCTGGGCAGCACTAACGGAACTTTCGTGGACGGTTGCCAGATACAGACGTCCATCCTTAAGGACGAAAACCGCCTACAGGTGGGATGCATGGTCCTGAAGGTGGAATTCCAGGCTCCCCAGGGTCTTTTCGACCTGAAGGTCTACGAAGAGTCCACCAAGGACCCCCTAACTGGAGTCATGAACTTCAAGACTTTCGACAACAGAAGTTTTGGCGAGCTTTCCATGGCAAGGCTTAACGACCTGAATCTGCATGTGGCCACAGTGAAACTGACCAACTATGAAAGCCTCCAGGAAACCCAGGGAGAGCCGTGCGGTGACATGGTCCTAAAGGACATGGGACGAATTTTAAGAGAGGAAACCAGGGACCACGACCTACTGGCCCGACTGAACGGGGACACCTTCGTTCTTTTGGTCACTTCGATGCAGGCGGAAGACGCCCGTAAGCACCTGGAAAAGATCTGCGGCACCATTCAGCACCACCGATTCTCCTGGAAAGACGGCCTGGTCCCCGTAAATCTGCAGTTGAAAGTCTGCAGCAGACAGGGAAAAGAGGTGGGTACCCTCCAGGAAATGCTGGTCCAGTGCCTGTGATTTGACTTAAGGCGCCATTTTAGCCCCCTTTTATTAAGGGGGCCTTTTTTCTAACTTTGGCGCCGAAATGAGTGAACTTCATAACGAGAAGCTAAAATCCTTCGGAACAGCCGGCATTCCCAAGTTGGTATTGCAGTTTTCCGTCCCCGCCATCATCAGTATGGTGGTAAACGCACTATATAATATAGTGGACCGTTTTTTCGTAGGTCAGGGAGTTGGTTCCCTAGGTATCGCAGGGATTACCCTCTGCTTCCCCATCGCCTTGTTCATTATGGCCATGTCCATGATCGTAGGCGTCGGCGGAAACACCCTATTTTCCATCCGTCTAGGTGAAAAGAAATACCAGCAGGCGGCCATCATCCTGAACAACTCCTTCGTGCTGTTGATCATCATGGCTGTTGGAGCCTTCGCCTTCGGTGAAATTTTCATGGAACCGCTGCTCCGCCTGTTTGGCGCCAGCGACCAGACACTGCCTGTTGCAACCAGCTACATGCGCATCATTCTGCTGGGAGCGGTTTTCCAGACTGTTGCACCGGGCATGAACCATTTCATCCGTTCCATGGGACATCCCAAGACGGCCATGTTCCGAGAAATCATCGGCGCATGCACCAACGTGATTCTGGACTACGTCTTCATCATGAAGCTTCACTGGGGCATTGAAGGCGCGGCCTGGGCAACCATCTGCTCCCAGCTGGTAAGCAGCGCCCTGATTACCCAATTCTTCCTGAAGAAGTCTACGCCGGTAAAGATCAGCCGCCGTTACATGAAGTTACGCCTCCCCTACGTCCGCAAGATTTACATCCTGGGCCTGCCTCCTTCGGTCATGCAGGTTTGCAACAGCTTGATGAACGCCATTCTGGCATGGAGCTTGACCACCTACGGAAACAAGAGCCTGGAATCTACCGCCACCATGAGCGGCGGAGACATGGCAATTTCCGCTTTCGGAATTCTCAACAGCATCGTTTCCATTATCGTGCTGCCGTTGCTTGGTTTCGTGAACGGGACACAGCCTATTGTGGGATACAACTACGGAGCGAAGCTTTACGAACGCGTTAAGGGCGTAGTAAAGTTCGCCTATCTGTACTCCATGATCTTTATGATCACCGCCTGGCTTCTCGTGCAGTGGCAGGCAGAAGCTTTCGTGGCACCGTTCGCTCCTGACGATATGACAATGCAGGCTGTCGCCGCCAAGGCCATGAGATACTTTACCTGTTTTATCTTCATGGTTCCCTGTGGCATGATTGCAGGTAGTTTCTTCCAGGGTACAGGAAAGGCAGGCAAATCCATGTTCCTGAATGCCTGCCGTCAATTGATCCTGTTTATTCCGTTCCTGCTGATCCTCCCCCCGTTCCTGGGACTGAAGGGAGTGTTCTTCGCACAGCCTGTAGCTGACGTAGGAACCGCCTTCATCGGGTTATTTATGCTACGTAGGGAATGGAAGAAAATGATGTAAGGGGAAGCGGAGCTTCCTCCTCAAATATATTTGATAACAAAAGAGCCTCGCGGATGCGAGGCTTTTTCTTTGAACACGGAACGAAGGATCCGGGGGATCTTTTTTTATTTCGACCTTAAAAGACCTTCTTGGCGTCGGTAAGTTCGCCACCCTTTTCGTGGAAGAGGTAAAGGGAACCACCCTCCATTTTCTTGAAAAGGCTGGTCATCTTCTGGATAGCGGGAGCTTCCTCGAAGCCAATTTCGTTGGCAGCGGATTCACCGATGACGAGGCCCACCTGGACCATGGAGGGGGCTACGCGGCGGAGGTATGCCAGAAGTTCGTCATCGCTGTTGATGATGTTGGTAGCGGTAGGCTTCTGGAAATCAGAAGGATCACGAGTGCTGACCAGCAGGGGGTACATTTCGTCGGCTACCATCTGCTTTGCATTGAGGTAAAGGGTGTTGCCCACAAAGAGGCTGATAGAATCGTTAAGAACCTGGCGAACCTCAACAACCACATCACACTGGGAGGACATTTCCTGCATTTCCAGCTTGGAAGCGCCACAGGCCATGAATGTGAGGGAAACTGCGGCTACGAGGGCTGCGATCATTTTCTTCATAATAACTCCATTGTTTTCCTAGGGTAGAAAAATATAAAAAAAAACGCCTAAAAAGACGATTACAAAAGTTCTTTTACTTTTCCAGGATCCCCAGGGCGTTTTCCACTAGGCCAGCGTCCAGCCCGAAAATTCGGCTGAGAGTCTCCACCCGCTGGGAAGGGTCGATTCGTTCCATACGGGAGCCGTTGGAGTCGCGAGTGACCAGGTTACCTTTCTGGTAATAATACTGGATTCCTTTTTCACGGTCCAGGCGATTGAGAACAGGATAATTCATCATCTCGCGATAGAAACTTTCATTCCAATGCTGCTTGAATTCCTCCACGGACACTCCAGCCACCGGATAGTCAAAACGTAGTTTCATGGGAGCGGAAAGATTGCCTGACGCCTGGAGGGCGCCACCGGTCCAGAGTTCCATGGATTCCATGTTGGGTCGATCCAGACGGACGCAATTGGGAACCAGAGGGAAAAGTGCAGTACCTGGCCCAAAAGGTGGCGGCAGCGGCATGGGAAGAGGTTCAAAAATCAGGTAGCCCGGATCGAACAAGTATTCCTGGGCGCCACCAATTTCCGGCGTGTCATCGGGAAGAATGAGAGCGCAGTGGACGTTTCGCTCCTTGCGCTTGTGCCCCATTACAAGACGAGGGCGCAAGCCCATATCCCGAAGACTCTGGTAAAGATACCAGGTCATGCTAAAGCAGGTACCGCCCCCCATCCAGGCATCTACATCGTTCTGGAAACTGTCATCCAGCTTTTGCGCAGCGGAAGAACTGCCCGTCTTGTTCAGGCGGATAATCTTGGTCAGGTTCTCGTAGGTCACCTTGGAGAGCTTATCGCAAAGCTCGTTGATCTTTTCCCACTGGTCTTTTTGCATGAAGCAAATTTATAAAAGTCCATCCACCAGCAGGACGGTCACACATGCGACCACAGCCACAACCACAAGACCACGGCCCAGAAGGGACGCAATCACCGCGGTCACCAAGGCGCATATACCGGAGAGACGGGATTCGGTAGCATAAAAAATCGCAGGCACCGTCATGGCGGCAAGAACCGTGTAGGGAATATAGGCCAGGAAGGACTTCCAGAACGGGCTGGTCAGTTCCTTCTTCAAAAGCACAAAAGGTACCGCACGCAATAAATATGTCACGCCCGTCATGACGGCCAGGAACTGGATGTAAGTCTTGAAATCGATCATCATACGGTCTCCTGGGTAGATTCCGCCGTGCAGGAATCCTTAACGGGGAATAGCGCGGCACAAATCAGGGAAGCAACCACGGCGCAAATAATGATTGCAAAACCGGAACTGACGTCCTTAAGAACTGGTGCATAGAAGAAAGCAAAACTCAGGGCGATTGCAATGAGTACGGCAATCAAGGTGGGACGGCTAGATTTCATGGGAGGCACAACGATGGCGACAAACATGCCATAAAGTGCAACGCCAAGGGCATTTACCACCATGTCCGGGAGAATCTGTCCGCAGACAGCGCCTGTCAATGTACCACCGCTCCATCCTAAGTACGGAAGAGTCATGAGGCCGAGAAAATAAATAGGATTGACCTTTTCCTTCTGGGCCATGGACACTGCATAAATTTCGTCCGTAATGCCGGTCGCCAACAGAAGACGCTTTGCCGTTGTAAAACTGGGCGAGACCTTCTGGGAAAGGGAAATGGCCATCAGAGAATAGCGAAGGTTGATAAAGAAACTTGCAATGGCAAGCTCGATCAAGGTACCCGTGGCGCTGGACATAATCTTGAGACCGGCGAACTGGCCAACGGAAGTCACGTTGGTCATGGAAATGAAGGTTGCCAACAGCCAGGAATTCAGTGCCGCGCCCGCATTGATGCCAAAAGCGAAGGACACCGCAAAGTATCCAACACCAATTGGCAAGCCGTCTTTTACACCCTTTGAAAAAGTCATGGCCCAAATATAGAAATAAAATATAAAGGGCGGGAATTTTATTTATGCAAATATGCAAATACGTGCATAAAAGAAAGACCCTGCCGCATTCGACAAGGTCTTGAATTTTTTTAACCATTAAAGGTTTCAGTTACTTGATTGCAATACGAGCGCTCTTGATCAGGCTGCCGCTAACAACACGAACCAGATAGCTACCCTTATTCAAGTGTTCCAGATTCATGACGTAGGATCCGGAAACTCGTTCCATACGGGATTCAATAGCGTTACCCATCAGGTCAAAGATCTGAATCTTGACGGACCCATTGTTTGCGGAAACCGTCAGGGCATTGCCAGAGAAACCAAGGTTCAGCATGGAACGAATACCTGCGATAGTCAGCGGGCCTTCCATGTCGGAGCTGGAGGATTCCTGGGGCTGTTCCACGGAGCTGCTGGAAATTTCCGACAAGCTGCTGCTAGAAGAAATTACAGGCTGTTCGCTGCTGCTGGAGAGTCCGGACAGGCTGCTAGAGGACTGCGGTGGAACTTCGACGGAACTGCTGGATTCCAGAGGCTTTTCGCTGGAGGAAGACTTCGCGGAACTGGAAGACTTGGGAAGTACCGTCAAGTTGAAGAAGAGCAATTCACCATTCACCTTAATGGTATCCACATAAGCCTTCACAGGAGCCCAGGAGGCAACCGTGCCAGAAATGACCACCTGTCCATCCGTAGCCTGCTGGGGGAAGGAAAGGAAGTTGATGTTCCAGGACTTGCGAGAGGATTTTTCCACGCCCGTAATCACAATCGGTTCAATCTCTCCGCCAATTGCAACCGTCTGATCCAGGCTACCAGAAATCACATAAGTCGCGACACTGCTGGAGGAAACCGTCTCGCTGGAGCTGGAAATTTCAAGAGCAATACTGCTACTGGAACTTTCCTCAGCAGGTTCACTGCTGGAAGATGCGACCACCACACTGGAGCTAGAGACTGGAGGGATTTCGCTAGAGCTGGAAACAACAGGCTCTTCGCTGGAGGAAGATTCCACGCTGGAAGAAGATGCCGGCGGAAGAGCGGTTACCTTGATGAGAACCTTTGCGGAAGTATTTTCATCCACACCGGTAACAGCGATGGAAATTTCATAATCATGAGTTGCGCTAGAGGCATCAATCTTACCGCTAATGGTATAAGTCTTTGCTTTTTCATCCAAAGAACTCGTCAAACCTTTAGGCATTCCCGTTGCAGAAATACTCTTCATGTTTTCGTACTTGAAAACAATGGGTTCAATCATGTCACCTGCAACTACAGACTGTTCCGTCTCGCTAGTAGTGGTGAACGTGGTCTTCACAGGAGCGCGGGTTACCTTGATGGTTCCCGTTGCAGTCTTATTTTCATCTACACCGGTAACGGAAATGACGTACTTGTAATCGAAGGTTCCGGATTCGGCATCAACCGTTCCGCTAAGAGTGTAGGTCTTTGCAGTTTCATTCAGGACTGCTTTAATTCCAACAGGCAAACCTGATACAGAGATGTTCGTTACGTTTTCAAAGGTATAGACAATTGGCTCGATGGCATCGCCTGCTACAACAGACTGTACAGTCTTGTCTGTTGTAGAGAATGTGGTCACTACAGGAGCGCGTGTCACCTTGATGGTTCCAGTGACAGTCTTGTTTTCATCTACACCGGTAACGGAAATGGTATAGGCATAATCATGAGTTCCTGAAGTTGCATCAACCTTGCCGCTGAGAGTATAGGTCTTTGCAGTTTCATCCAGCTTTGCCGTAATGCCATTCGGTAAACCTGAAGCAGAAATGTCCGTTACGTTTTCAAAGGTATAGACAATTGGCTCGATGGCATCGCCTGCTACAACAGACTGTACAGTCTTGTCTGTTGTGGAGAACGTGGTCACCAGCGGAGTACGAGAGCTGGAACTAGCGACAGAGCTGCTGGATACTGCAGAACTGGAACTGGAATTCACGCTGCTAGAACTTGCTGCAGTTGTGGACGGTTTCTTAATGGACCAGCCACTGCAACGGACGTCATCAATGTAGAGATAGTTCAGGAACGGCTGACTGCCCTTGATTTCCCAGGTGAATTTATTGATACGGCTCTTGGAAAGTGCCACCGGATCCGGCCAGGAATCCTGGAGAAGTTCATCCCAGGAAATTTCCGCCGTAGTCCAATCAGAAGAACCAGCCATGGCAATCTGATGATAACCATAATCCTTTACCGCAGTATCTTCAGCCTTGAAATTATGAGCGGCACCCCTATACTTGTAGCTAATGGTATTGCACTTGGAAAGATCGTAAGCAGATTCATCCGCATTCAGTTTCACGCCAAGAGCAACAAACGGATCGTATTCGTAGGAACCCTGATTCAATTTAACGCCTGTTAGGCCAGCCACATTCTTGGAGATATTTCCAGCAGTAGACCCAGCAAGAACAACCTTATAACCATCCTTATTGGTTGCATTGCTGAAAGTAGATGAGGCTCCATTTTCGTTATCATTATAGGCATACCAGACACCACCAGTATATGCCAGGGAGTCTCCATCTTCAATGTCGTCAATATAATCGATATAGCCAGCAGGCAAAACAACACTGGAGGAACTAGCTGCGGAACTACTGGAAGCTGGACTCGTTGAGCCGTCGCAAGCGGTATAAGTCTTGGGAAGTCCCGCAAAAACGTTTTCGTTTACCCACTCGCCACTTTCGGAATAGTTCCATGCAGAACCGCTAAAGTAAGATGCGGATTCAGGCTTATTGGATACAGACCAGTTTGCACCGGAAAGTTTATGCTGGTTCATCCAGGAAAGCCATGTGGCGCTATTGTTTTTGCTGAAGCCGCCATTACCGGAAGCGTCAACAGTGCCCCATTCCGTAACGAATACGGAAAGGCCAGCGTTCATAGCCCTGACCGCATTGGCACCTTCGCCATTAGTGGAATGGGATCCTGCATAGAAATGGAATGTATAAGCAACGTTCTTGTCGTTAATGGGACTAGAAATTGCATCGCTAGAATACTGGTCCCAGGAACGATTGCCCACAACAACGAGGTTATCGGAATACTTACGGATTTCAGAAATAACGGCTTCAGCGTAAGTTTTAATCGTACTCCAGCTAACGCCTTCCAAAGGCTCGTTATATACTTCAAAGATTACGTTATCATACTTACCGTACTTTTCTGCCATCGTCCTAAAAAAGGTCTTGGCATTTTCGACATTTTCGTGCGCATGATGAGAGTGGTAGTCGATAATGACGTAAATATCATTAGCGATTGCAGCCTGGACCACATTGTTCATCAAGCCTTGGTAATAACTTGTCTTACCGCTAGAGAAGTAATGGCCAGAACTCCAATCTTCATCCACGCCCATGGGGGCGCGAATCACCTGGATATTCTGTTTTTCCACCAGCCCGTTAACATAAGTATCTTTCCAGAAGGGAGCGCCCACATCACTAGCAATGCTCCAGAACAGGCTCATTCCCTGAACCTGAACTTCGTTGCCTGCGGAAACACCCTTACAGGCGCCATAAATCTGACCCTTGCCGCTGGAATTTTTTCCAGCCTGAAGTTGACCATACTGACTTACAGGACCAATGCGGTTTGCACCAAAAGCGGAAGCCAAAAGACCCGCTACCAGAATACCGAAACCAAAAAGCTTTTTCATATGTCTCCATGGAGGCAAAATTTTGCGGTGTAAAAATAGCTTTTTACCCCCAAAATCCCACCCTAAAAAAACAGTCCCTTCCAGATTGTGATTGGGCTAACAAAAAGACACCCAGCCTTTTTCAGCGGGTGTCATTTGCGGTATATATCGTTCCGTTTTTTTTACTTCAAGGTGATTCGTTTCATCACACTGGAGGATCCCATATGAAGCATCACGATGTAGCTACCGGTAGCAAGATTATCCAGGGCAACACCCCCCTGAACATTCTGCACGTTCACCACAGGGCGGCCCTGCATGTCGAACATCACCATATTTACACGGTCAGCTCCGGAAATCTGGAGGGAACGGCCCTGAAGTTTAACATCCACCTGGACACGCCCAGCAATAGAACCCACAGCCTGCGAACCCTGGGAAGAGCTAGACGCAACCGGAGCGGTGGAAGTACTGGACGGGATAACCGTTCCAGCCGCAACCACGGTCAACTTGAGAGTAACGGGCTGGCCATTCACCGTCAAGGTTTCTTCAAAAGAGCCCTCCTCGATATAGTCGGGGATAGAACCAGAAATAGTTACGGTACCGTTAGTAGCCTGCTGAGGAATCTGCAGGAAGTGAAGATTCCAGGTATCGCGAGAATAGAAAGTCACACCGGAAATGGTGACTGTCTGGAGAGAACCACCCTTTGCAACCATCTGGGTCAAGCTGCCGGACACGTTCAAGTTACCAGGCACCACAGATGCGCTGGATGACGGTTGCACCTGGCTACTAGAGGACTTGGGAGCCACGGAACTGCTGGACTTGGCAACACTGGCGCTAGACTGGGGAACAGGAGCCACATAGCCATCACAGGCCGTATAGGATTTGGGCAGTTTGGAGAAAATGTTCTCGTTTACCCAGCTTCCACTCTGGGAATAGGACCAGGCGCTGCCACTGAAATAGGAAGCAGTTTCACCCTTGGTGGAAACGGACCAGTTTGCACCGGAAAGCTTATGCTGGTTCATCCAATTTACCCACTGGGTACTATAAGAAGTATTGAAACCGCCATTACCGCTAGGAGCAGAAGTTCCCCATTCCGTAACGAACACGGAAAGACCCGCATTCATAGCCTTTTCCGCATTGGCACCCTGGTTATCAATGGTGTGACGCCACTGATCTTCACCGGCATAGAAATGGAAAGTGTATGCCACATTCTTGTCGTTAATTGCATTTCCGATAGCATCATCGGGATGCTGGTCCCAGTCATGGTTACCAACCACCACCAGGTTATCGGAATACTTACGGATCACGGACAGAACCGTTTCCGCATAGGACTTCACAGAACCCCAGGAAGCGCTGGTCGGTTCATTATAAATTTCAAAAATCACGTTATCGTACTTACCCCACTTGGAAGCCATCGTTTCAAAGAACTTCTTGGCATTATCCGGATTCTCATGAGCCTTGTGGGAATGGTAATCAATAATGACGTAAATATCATTGTCAATGGCGGCCTGGACCACATTGTCCATCAAGCCGCCATAATAATCAGGCTTGGTAAAATAGTTGCCTTCGTTCCAGTCTTCATCCACGCCCATGGGAGCACGAATAATCTGGATATTCTGTTTCTGTACCAGGCCATCCACGATATCCTTGGTCCAGAACTGACCGCCATCCTTTTCGGAAATAGACCAGAACAGGCTCATGCCCTGTACTTGCACTTCGTTACCGGCAGTAACACCCTTACAGGCGCCATAAATCTGCCCCTTGGAGCCAGCCTTACCAGCTTGAAGTTGACCATACTGACTTACGGGGCCGATACGGCCAAAAGCCATGGAAGAAAGGGCCAAGAATGCAAGACCCATACCAAACATCGTCTTCATAAACAAATCCTCTTGTTTAATCCAATCTCTTCATCCACCAATCCAAAGATAGATTTTTACCCTCTAAATCCTAGTATTCCGCCTTGTACATCAAAACAACTGTATTAACTGTTACATCGTTTGTGATATAGGTCAAATAAAAAGACACCCACTTTTTCAGCAGGTGCCTTGGATGAAAATTTCAGAATGTTTCGTTACGTATTTTATTTCAGCGCAACACGTTTCATCATGTTGTCGGAACCGGAACGAACACGGACGATGTAGTTACCAGTTGCCAGACTTTCCAGAGAAACTTCACCCTGAACATTACGGAAACTCTTTACCGGACGGCCCTGCATATCGAACACATCCACATTTGCAAAGCTTACGCCAGAAATCTGGAGAGAACGACCGATGAGGTTAGCGCCAATCCTGGAGAGGGCGGCAATATCACCGATATCCAGAACACTTCCTCTAGAGGAACTGCTTCTGGGCTTCACCGTTGCGCTAGAACTGCTTGCGGGAGCAACGATCTTAAGGCCTTCGCACTTGAAGTTATCCACATAGAGGTAGTTGGGAACTGCGGATTCACCCTTCACTTCCCAGTGGAATGCGGAAACCTTATTCTTGCTGAGAGCAACTTCTTCACCCCAACCAGCCTGTTCCAGGTCAGCCCATGCGATAGAAGCTGTAGTCCAGGAGGTAGAAGCCGGAACTGCTGCCGTGTGGCGGTCATAACTGGTAACCGCGCCCTTGCCATCGCCGGCAAGAATTGCCTTGAAATTATGGGCCGCACCGATGTAATCGTAAGAAATGGACCTGCAGCTGGAGAGATCATATGCAGCATCTTCCTTTGCAAGATTCAAGCCAAGAGCAACATACGGATCATAAGCATTTCCACCCTGATCCAGCTTAATATCCTTAAGGCCACCCATCGTGGTAGAGCCGTTAGTAGCCGGGAAGATTACTACGTAACCACCATTTTCCACATCTTCTTCATTTGCGAAGGTAGAGGCGCCCTTGTCGCCCTTATCGTTATAGGCAAACCAGTAGCCGCTGGTATAGGCCTGATTGTCGCCGTCTTCGAAGTCATCCACCATGCCAGTTGCCGCAACAGTTGCGCTAGAAGTAGGCTTAACAGAGCTAGAGGAAGCGACAACAGAAGAACTGCTGGACTTTACAACAGAGCTGGAGCTACGGACAACCGTGGAGCTGGAAGACTTCGGAGTGCTACTAGAAGAACTGGGAGTGGCGACCACGTTGATAGACATACCATCGCACATGAAATCGTCAATGTAGAGGTAGTCGTACTTCAAGGTTGTGGTAGGTTCGTCATCGTCACCCTTCACTTCCCAGGCAAACTTGTTCACAGTATTCTTGAACTTGGAAATGTCAAAGTGTGTTTCAGCTTCTGCAGCACCCCAATTGCCCTGAACCAAATCAGCCCAATCGATGGTCACAGTTTTCCATTCACCCTGGTCAATAAAGCTTGTGGAGTGATAATTGTAGTTTTCAACCTTTGTGGACTGGACCTTAAAGTTATGGGCAGCGCCCTTGTACTTATAGCTGAAGGTCTTGCAAGAAGTCAAGTCGAAAGCGGATTCATCCTTGTTGAGGTTAATACCCAAGGCAATATAAGGAGCATATTCGTTTTCACCCTTAACGAGCTTAATACCTGTAGCGGCCAACATGCCCTTGGTGCTGTTGCTGTTATCAGTGGGGACAACCACAGTCCAGCCTTCTCCATCATCATCGACAACGACCTTGTTGCCAATGGAAGACTGGCCCTTGTCATCCTTATCGGTATAGGCATACCAGACACCACCCGTAAAGGCATACTTGTTCAAATCTTCAAAGTCATCGAACATGTTGGTCTTGCCACCAGATACGACGCCACCAACGCTAGAAGAGGAGGAAGCGGGAATCACAGCACCGGAACGCCAAGGAGCAACCTTTGCCCAATCCTGCAACTTGTTGTAGACATACTTACCAGACTCGGAGTAGCCATCATAGCTCCAATTCTGCGGGTTGGTATAGGAAGACTGATTGGCAAAGATAGATGCACTTTCATCCTTGCTATGAACGGACCAGTTGCACCAGGAAATCTTCTTCTGGTCAAGATAGGACAGCCATGCGTCAGAATTGGAAGAATTGTAACCGCCATTGCCGCTAGCGTCCACAGTACCCCATTCCGTCACGAAAACGGTGAGGCCAGCCTGAATTGCCTGGTTGATTCCGTTTCTATAGGTGGGAGCGCCATCGTAGGAGCCACCATCCAACTGGTGGGAACCGGCATAGAAATGGAAAGTATAAGCAACGTTGCTATCCTTAATCGGATTAGAAACAGCTTCACCCGGACGGATGGAATATTCGCTATTACCCACGATAATCAAGTTGTCGGTACCACCATTCTGACGAATCACAGGAATAACCTGATCCGCATAAGTCTTGATAGTACTCCACATGTTTTTACCCATGGGTTCATTATAAATTTCAAAAATTACGTTGGGGTATTTTCCCCACTTGCTGGCCATGGTCTTGAAGAAGGCCTTTGCATCGTCAGTTTGAATATGAGCCTCATGGGAATGGAAATCGATAATGACATAAATACCGTTATCAATGGCTGCCTGAATGACAGTTTCGTCAACACTCTGCCAGTTGGCCATGGGGCCACCGCCCTTTGTACCGCCGACACCATGAGGAACGCGGATAATTTCAATCTTCCACTTATCCACCAAGTTCTTGATCACGCTGGAAGTATAAAATTCAGAGGACCATACGTCCCAGAACATACTCATACCCTTAAGCTGGACCGGCTGACCAGTCTTGGCACTATAAAGCATGCCTTCTTTAGCCTGGAGCTTGCCATACACGTCTGCAGGACCTGCGGCAAAAAGCGAAGCTGCCAACAAAAGGCAGAAACCAAATATTCTTTTCATAGACAATCCTCTCTCTATGTTAGTCTAATGAATGACACCGAGAGGAAATCTATACCCATGCAAAACAAAAAAAACTTTCCCCAAATGCAAAAACGTACACAACTGTACCCACCGTTATACCATACGAAGCAAGAATACCCAATCCCGAATAAAAAAAGCCCTGCTTATTCAGCAGGGCCGCGTCCCCACATCAACGTCATGCTGTCATATGCAGTCATATGCGGCGGGGAAATGGGTCCTGACGGCAGGGTGGGACAGGAGCATAAGGCGAGATTCGCGGCAAAGCAAGCTTTGCCATGAACGAGCCGAGCATCCTGGCGTTTGCGCCGTCTGGGGGCGGGGGCTGCGCCCCCGCATCCAGAATATGACAAAAGCCCCGCTTGACGGCGGGGCTTTTAGTCATATTCCCAACATTAGTTTTCGTTGTTGCGCATTTCGGTCTGTTCGCGGTCCATAGTGTGCTGGAGGTATTCCTTGAAGTCACGGTCGATGTTCACGCCATCGAAGTCGACATCATCGTTTTCCAACACGAACACTGCAGACGGGTTATCCAGCCAGCCCACGATGTCCTGGTCGTCCAAGGTCATGGACTTATCGCCAGCCTTCTGGGCAACGTATTCAATCTTAGACTTAGGAACCCAACCCTGACCGCAAGAACCCTTAACGAGTACGTCAGTGTCAGCTTCCTTAACGATGGTCATTTCATCATTGAAGCCTGCGGTGCAGACTACAGATCCACCGCCTTTTTCCTTGGTCAGTTCGATGTCACCGAGCTTGGACTTAACCTTATTGGCTGCAAAGGACATGCTGACCAGCATAGCGAGAGCAATAAAGAGCACCTTTTTCATATCAATCCTCAGAAACAGGGTAAAATTTCAAAATGCAATAGGAATATACCTTTTATTTTTCCTTTTCGTCAAATTTTCTTTTAAATTTTTGCTCTATGAAGAAGATTTTACTTGTTTTAGTGCTTATTTTGGCCCTGGCAGCAGGTGCTTTCCTGTTTTACATCCAGCCAAACATGGAAAAAACCTCAAATAATCAAGAAATTGTCCTAATCCAGGTCCCCAAGGGAAGCTCCCCCACAAAAGTGTTCCATATCCTAAAAGACAACGGAATCTGGGATGACGAATTGTCCTATAAGATGATTTGCCGTAAAATAAAGCCGTCCTTGAAGGCCGGTTGGTTTGAAATCCCCCCGAACCAGACTCTACCCCAGGTCCTGGCCATTATTGAAAGCGGCAAGAATGCCGTCAAAAAGGTGACCATCCCCGAAGGTCGCGCCTCCTGGGAAATGCCTGCCTACCTGAAGAAGTCTTTTCCAGACCTGGACGAGAACCGCTGGAACTCCCTGGTCCAGGACAGCAAGTTCGCCAAATCCCTGGGACTCGAAGCTAACACCTTGGAAGGTTACCTCCTTCCGGACACGTACCCCTTCCCCATCGATGCCAACGAAGAAACCATCCTGAAGCAGATGGTGGCTGCAAACCTTAAACTCCGTGACGAGTTCAAGGCCAAGTCCAACGGCTCCATGTGGTCCACCCTGGGTAGCTGGCACAAGGTGCTTACTCTAGCAAGCGTGGTAGAAGAGGAAACCGGTATTCCTTCTGAACGCCCCCTCATTGCAGGAGTGTTCCACAACCGTCTTCGTTTCGGCATGCCCCTGGGTGCAGACCCCACCGTACGATTCATCTTCAGGAACCTGACAGGTCCTATCTACAAGAGCCAGCTGAACAGCGACAGTCCCTACAACACCCGTAAGTTCAAGGGCCTGATGCCCGGCCCCATTTCCAACCCGGGCCGCAAGGCAATCGAAGCTGCCCTCTTCCCCGCTACCACGGACGCTCTTTACTTCGTTGCCAAGGACGACGGTTCCATGACCCATTTCTTCAGCAGCACACTTGCCGACCATAACAAGTACAAGGACGTCGCCGCCAAGAACCGCGGAGAGAAATAAGAGGTATTAAGACGCAGGGGGACACCCCCTGCCACCCCCAAAAAAGAATACGGCTACGCAAACAGAGTTTGCTAGCCTTTTCTTTTTTGTTTGAGTGGACATAAATGTCCTACTCAATGATGTTAAGTTCTTTCCGCGTTTCTATTCCATAACCATTATGCAAGGGGACACCCCTTGAATTTTAAAATCACATTATACAGTTGTATACAAAACGGCTCTTTTTATAGCTAGCAGGGGGCTACGGGCATTTCTAATTTTGGGCCATGCAAAAGTCCGTGCAAGTAAAAGACCGTTCCCTTTTGAGCCTTTCCTGGCCCTTATTCCTCACCTTTGGAATTGCTACCTGCCAGCCCATGATGGATAGCTGGTTCCTGGCCAGAACCTCGGAAACGGCGGCAGCGGGCGTTGGCGCCCTGGGCCCCATTCTCGGAGCCATTTTCATGGCCATTACCGCCTTTTCCCAGGCAGGGGCCAGTATCGCCTCCCAGTTCATGGGCGCAGAACGCCCCCGCCAGGCAGGTACCACCCAGACCATGGTCCTGCTAGGCAGCCTCCTTCTGGGGATAGCCATCATGCTGGTCACACTCCCCCTGTCTCACAACATCGTAAGCTGGATGGGACTTACCGGTGACGCGGCCACTTACGGTTACGAATTCCTGTATATCGTCTCCTTCGGGTTTGCATTCCGTTCCCTGCAGACCACCCTCACGTCTTTAATCGCGACCCACGGACTTACCGGCTGGAACCTGATCGGAAACGTCATCACCATCGTTTCCAACGCCATCATGAACGTAATCTTCCTGAACGGATACCTGGGACTTCCCAAGATGGGCGTGAAGGGTGTGGCTCTTGCCACTATGCTTTCCTGGTTTATTTCCAGCGTGGTACTGTACGTAATCCTGAAGTACAAAATCCATCACAAGATTCGCAACACGGACTTCAAACGTTCCCGCGTGATTTTGCCGGACTGGATCCGCATTGGCGTCCCTGCAGCCGTGGAGCCTGTCAGCTTCCAGATTTTCCAGGTGGTCCTGACCGCCATCATCGTACACCTGGGCATTACCGCCATGACGGCGCGAATCTTCAGTGCAAACTTCGCCATGTTGGCAGTGATCCTAAGTGTCGGCCTCAGCAGCGGAAACCAGATTCTGGTGGCCCACCTGGTAGGCGCCCACGATTTTGACAAGGCCAACAGGCGTCTGCACCAGAGCCTTGCAGCAGGTTGCAGCAGCGGTCTTATCGTTGCAATCCTCGTCGCTCTCTGCGGAACAAAGCTGATGTCCTTTTATACGCTGGACCCTGAAATCCAGCGTCTGGGTCAAATTTGTCTCTGGTGCGATGTGGCCCTGCAGCCCTTCAAGGCCGCCAATATGACTATTACAGCGGCGCTACGTGCAGCAGGCGATTCCAAGTTCCCGGCCATCGTAGGCTCCACCATGATGTGGACTTGCGGTCTAGGCACCGCTCTGCTCCTGGGATTCGTCCTGGATATGGGACTGGCAGGAATCTGGCTGGGCATGGCCGCAGACGAATTCTACCGTTCTATCGTGAATTACATCCGCTGGCGCAAAGGCAACTGGAAAACCCTAGGCGTCGTCTAACCTAGGCGGCCACGTCTAGAATTCGTAATCACCTACACGAATGAAGTAGGTGTGTTCCTGGAAATTTTTCAGGGAGCCAAGGTTATTCTGGTCCACAACACGGTTCATACCCGCATATATGGTGATGGACTTGTAATTAAAGCGCAAGGCTGGTTCCAGAATGAACTTGTTGGGTCTAAGAGTTGCGTAAGGGTTCTCTTCAAAGTCGTGGAAGTACGCCCCGAAAATCCACAGGCCAAAGCGCTTGCTATGGATTGCTGCACTTGCTCGCAGGAGTGCGTATTCATGGGATGCCAGTTCAGGATCGTTCCACTGGCTAGTCCAGGGCGTAGCCTCTCCATGAAGACGATATACGAGGTCCAGAGGAGCATATCCAAAAGATTCCGGAACTACGTATCCATAACCATCTTCGCGATAGCGTTCAATGCCTGCAGATGCCCCCACCGTAAAGGTTGCAAAAGGTCTGGGAGAAACCGTATAACGAGAATCCAAAATAAGCTTCCAGTATATGGGGACAACGTCATTCACGCCAAAATCAAAGCCAATACTTTCTAGGCCCACGAAACCATCTACAGCCAAGCCTTTAGTAGAGAACCACTTGTCATCCTCCCCCTTCTTGAAGCTGTAATGAATTGCAGGGGAAACGGGATAAGTCCTTATGGACTTATTGCCATAGTAAAGATCCAATTCAAAAATTCGCTGACCGAAAAGGAAATCCAGGGAGACCTTCTGTTCCTGATTCAAGCTATACATCAGGGACATGGTAAAGTCATTACGTTCTTCGGAACAGATACGCAAGGAGGATCTGATGTCATTGTTGAAGCTCTTCAACGGGACCAGTTTCATCAGGTCATAGCCCACCTGAACCGCCCAATGCTTGTTCCACAATCTGGAAAAAGCCAGACGGGGCGTAAACCCGTAGGAAGATCCTCCCCAGAAGCCTTTCAAGGACAACTGTATTTCCATCTGGTCGATGTAATTGACGGTTGCCTCCAGATAGCCATTTGCCCCAATCACATTGGAACCGAACACCCCTGCAGCAAGGTCAAAAGTAGGATGCACCGCAGTTCCTACCAGCAATTCCCCATTAGGCTGCATCAAGAAAAGGAGAGAGTCATAAGCAGGATTTTCCGCAACACTTAAAGCGAAGTTTATAGGTGCAGCAAATCCAGTATCCGTTTCCGCCCAGTGAGACTGTACAGCTGTCAGCACTTCCGCAGACACACCATCAAAGGACGGCGTAAACCGGAACCAGGGCAAGGCAGAGGCGTTATGATTCTTGGAGTAATCCACCTTACGGTTTGCCAGTCGTTCCATTTCAGGAAGCTTGCGTTCCAACGCAGTAAAGCCCGCCTGGATCCAGGCATTGCGGGCGGTATCCAGAATAGAATGGGAACGGATGATAACGCCAGGTTGCGTAGCCAAGGTGGCCGCCGCCTGCTTAAGCAAGATGCCCTTACGATCATCCCCCTTAAATTCACTACGGAGAGGTTCAGCAACAGCAATAAGAGATATCTCGTCGGCACGGTCCTCTAGAGGAATCGCATAGTGAGGGCAGATTTCTCCGGAAATTTCACCTGAGGTATTCGACTCATTCCACAGAGGCAGACTGTTAATGACCGCCTCCACGGAATTTCCTCGAGAGGTACCATCACAACCCTGCACGGAGAACGGTATAGTCTGCTTGCCACGCTGACGGTAGAGAATTTCCTGAAAGCGAAGGCGCGCAAGAGAATGTTCCATATAAGTCGAATCCATTTCCAGAGGGAGCAGCTTTCGTGCTGCATGACCAGCGGAATCTACCCGCAGGGAGAATCGCTGACGAAATGCAGGAACGCCCTTAGGTGAAACGGCTATTTCCTGACCTTCCCTGGAATGCATTTTCTTCAAGGTTAGATCTCGCCCTACAAAGGATACGATGGCAGGATCCAACAGCAGTCTCTGAATTTCATCTACCGCAATACCACGGCTCCAGAGGGAACCAACCCAGGCGCCCCAGGACGTACCCACAATGGAATCCACAGGAATGCCGTATTCCTCGATGGCGTAAAGGACCCCGAGATAATACCACGGGGAACGATCACCGCCCCCTAGATAAAGAACGGATTTCGCATCACTGGCGGAAAGCGGAGCTGCACTCTTCTGTGCGGTGGAATCCAGGGATTTCGCAAAGACATCCAATACCGGAATGTCCGCCTGAGCCGTAGAGTCGATTGCTTCCCCGGCAAAAGCGGATACGGCAAAAAGGGCTGCAAGAGCAACCCCCTTCACCCCGTGCGTAAAATTACCCAAGAACCGCAGGATTGGAAACATACTTACCTGCATCTTCCTTGGCGACATAACCAGACTGAACCAAGGAGGCCAGGCAGTCATCCATCAGGAGCATTCCTTCGGAAGCAGATGCGGAAATAATGGAAGGCAGGGAGAACAATTCTCCACTACGGATGCGGGAAGATACGTTCTGTGAACCAAAGAGAACTTCCCATGCCGGGATACTGCTGTTCTCGGCACCGGGCAGCAAGCGCTGCACCACAACAGCCTTCAATACAGAAGCAAGCATGTTACGGGCCAAGTCACGTTCTTCGTCAGCAACGTCAGAGAGAAGAGCTTCCAGAGCGCCCACCGTATTGCCGGCCGTAACAGTCAACACCACCAGGGCACCAGCTTCAGCAGCTTCCAGAATAGGAATCAGCGGGAGACCTTCAAAGTCACCCATCCACATCAGGTCCGAACCACTACGGAGGGCCTGGGTCATCTTGTCCGTCACGCAACCAAAGGAATCCTTCAAGAGAAGGCTCTCGCCAGTCTTAATGGGAAGTTCGTCTGCGGAAGCCAGATTGTTTACGCGAAGAATTGCGGACTGGCATAGGGCGGAAACGTAAGCGGAAGCAGTTGTAGTCTTGCCACTGCAGGCAGGGCCGGCAAACACCACAAGACCGCTGTTCAGGCCAAGCATACTCTCCATGGTAGGAGGAGCGCCAAGGGAGCTAAAGTCAGGGCATTCCTCCAGCAAGGGGCGGAACACGGCCGTGTTACCAAGAGCAGTCCTATTGTAGCGAACACGCCAGCGGGATCCACTCCAAGGGCCAGCGATAACAGAACCGCTTTCGGCATCCATGGCGCCGATAAAACTACGGAGTGTGCCGGGCTCTACGGAGGGAGCGTCGGGAATGGCACAAACTTTTCCGGACAGGCGAACAGCAGAAGCCGCACCTTCGGAAATAATCAATTCACTGGCACCCACATTCAGGGCATATTCCAACAAGGATTCAATTTCTGTCGCCATAAATCCTCCTTACTTTGTGGGACGGTAAGAGACGAAGCGCCTCGAATCGCAAGAACGTTTCCAGGCTTCCATGCCGTCGATATAACCAGATTCAACACACTTCTGCAGAGAGTCGTCCAGAGTAATGCCCTGATCCTTCTGGCTGCTGATTGCGGCTGTAATCTGAGCCACACTGCCACGGCGAATCAAGTTTGCCATGGGAGACGTCATACGAACGGCTTCTACCGCAAGGACCTGACCCTGATTCTGAACCACAGGCACCAGATGCTGCACCACAACACCCTTCAACTGATCAGCCAAGGTATTGGCAAAGGCAATACGGTTCTTTTCCGGGACAGAGCTCATGAGTCTGGAAAGGAGGGAGTGAACATTATTGCCAGAAGCAACAGCAAAGACAAGGGCGCCTGCATTGGCGGCGTTCAAAAGCGCGGCAAGCTCCTCGTAGGTTTCCACATGGTCAAAGAGAATCACATCGGCGCCAGACTGTACTGCCAGGGATATACCCTCCAGGCCCGTATGGACATGGAGACCCACTTCACGCTGGGCAATTGCGCCATTGGGATTCTGGAGGATTCGCTCGATAGGCTTTTCAACCGTCTGGATATAGACATTACGATTTGCCGCAATAGTTTCGGCAAAGGCGGTCATAGTAGTAGAGCGACCACTTGCAGAAGGACCCGCAATCAACACCAAGCCACTGTTCAATTCCGTAAAGCGGTTGCAGAAAGTCGGCAAGTACAAGTTGTCAATAGAAGTCGATTCCGTAGGGATGACGCGTACGGAAATGCTGGGAGTCGTATTATCCCAGGTAACCGTCACACGGGCGCGTCCCACACCGGGAAGTCCAATGGTCTTACTGAAATTCTTGCCCACGACAATCTTGTAGCCATCGGAGAATCCCTTGGCAGCTTCGTTCAGGCGGTCGCTAATGCGGGACAGGTCCAGGGGCTGCTCGGAAGCCACAAAGAGGACACCGGACTGGCGCATGACAACAGGGCGGTCAGCAAACAGGTAAATGTCCGTCGCATTGAACTTGCGTGCAAACGCAATAAGCTGGGAGAGGTTCGTCATGGGACGGATCGTCTCGGGCGCTTCCACCGGTTCGCCTTCCCCTGTGGCCAGAGCAAAACGGCGCGGCAGCTTGCCTTCGTCTTCTTCATTCGCTTCCGCATCAAATTCCACCTGGACGGTCCCCATGCTGGTCGTTTCAAGACCAGCCACCGCCTCCACCTCTACATTAGAGGAAGACGAGGATTCTCCATAGGGATTGTTGCCTTCAATCTGGAAGGCAGGCTGTTCGGGTTCCTTAGGGGCGGCAGATGCAGCCTTGGGAGTGGGCGTAACGGACTTGCGTGCAGGAGCGGCCGTAGGCGCCGATTGCACAGGTGCCGGCGCCGGCTCTACAGGAGCAGCGGCAGCATTCTTTGCCTCGATGTTCTTGACGAAAGCAAGGACCTTGGCATAAATACTTTCGGAAATAATACCTGCTTCGACCAGGACCTGACCAATATCCTTCTGGTCATTCGCCTGAGCCCAATGGGAGTTAATCTGATCCTCGGTCACCATCTTGTTGTGAACAAGGACCTTAGCCATATACTGGTTTCTCATAGGAAATCCCTCCTGCTAAACCACCAGCTAGCAATTGCCAGGAATACACCTACGTAGCCTAAAGCATACACGGTATTCCAGAACAAATACATGTCCGGCAGTGCAACACCGTGAACCACATAGCTAGTCACGTTGTAGCGGTAAAGACCAGGGAAAACCGCATGGATAGCAACAGCGGCCTTCTCAAAAAGTGCGCTGGACGAGGCGTCCATTTCACCCATGCGAGCGGCGAAACGAACCTGCTCCAGAAGCTGGTTGCTTAAATGACCAGCCATGTAGACGCCAAGAGTGAACAAGGCACTCAATACCGTACTGCTAAAGCTACTGAACAGCAAGGCGACTGCGATAACAACAGCCATCTCGCAGAAAATCAAATAAACAGCAATTAGCAGACTTGCTGTAGGATCAGAACCCGTCACAAGCAAAGTCAGGTAGAAAATCACGGTCAGGAGGACCAGATGGACAGCCACCACCGCCAGAAGACCAAAGTACTTACCCACAATAAACGCAGCACGGGTAATGGGCTTAGAAAGCAAGGTAAGGACAGTACGCCTCTGAATTTCCTTCTGCACCAGGCTGATGCCCACGAAGATGGAAATCAGAAGCCCCGACAGGCTCATGATGGAGAGCGTGGTTGACTTGATCACGTAGGCGCGGTCAAAGACGGACCATTCCCCCAGGACAATGCTGAACAAGGCAAGAGCCACAGCAAAGAAGCCGATGTTGTAAAGGATCTTATCGCGAATGGATTCGCGGAAAGTATTCAAGGCAATGACGAAAATGTGATTAAGCGTCTGCACGAGCAATCTCCTCCGTCAAAATATCTTCAAGACTGGGGCGCTTATGCTCCATACGTTCAATGGAAATGTTCTTGTCCAGACAATACCTGAGCAGGCGATCGCGGGCGGCGTCATCTTCACAGATACATTCCTGGGGATGGCCGGCGGGAGTTACACCCTGGGGCAGATCCTGCAGGAGAATTCCCTGACGGGTTCGAACATGGTATTCAACGCCACAGGCATTAGTGATTTCATCCACCGTACCTTCGCGGACAATGCGACCATCCACGATCATCGCCACACGGTGGCTGATGGCTTCCACATCGCTAAGCAAATGGCTGGAGTAGAATACGGTCACACCCATGTTGTTCAGTTCCTGAATGGCACTGCGAACATCACGACGACCCACCGGATCAAGACCACTCATAGGTTCGTCCAGAATCAAGAGCTTCGGCTTGCTCAGGATAGACTGAGCAATACCCACACGTTGCATCATGCCCTTGGAATAGGAACGAAGACGGCGGTCAATCCAGTCCTTATTTGCATGGAGCAATTCCAGGGACCATTCAATCCGCTTGTCCAGTTCAGTTCCCTGCAGCCCCACCAGCTTGCCATAGAACTTCAGCAGTTCACGGCCTGTGAGATAGTCATAGAAATAAGGCTGTTCCGGAGAGTAGCCAATAAAAGACCTACTCTTCACATCGCGGGGACTTACGCCATTCACCAGCACCTTGCCGGAATCATAGCGCAAAAGACCTGTCAACACCTTGATGGTGGTAGACTTTCCGGCCCCGTTAGGACCAATAAAACCAAAAACCTGGCCCGGTTCCACCTTAAAACTCACATCCTTCAATGCAAGCTTCGGTTTCATCAGGAAACCCGACCTATACGTCTTATGCAAATGCTCGATCTGAATCATTAGTTTTCGCCATCCTTATGGAGGCCACCAAAGGCTCTTTCCTGTGCTTCTTCAATTTCACGACGGCGACGATCCGCACGTTCCTTCTTGTTCACGAAGAAATAAATTACGGCACCCACCATGTAAACACCGATACCAGTGTAGAAAAAGGGGTTAATCGTCGTAGCGCCCGGGAACAAGTCTACAATCAAATTCTGACCAAACAAGCTGATCAGAACAACAACAAAACCCAAAGCTCTAAGAACGTAGGTAGCAATCACCAATTTTCGCATGTATATACCTCAAAACGACGCTCCTTCCGAAGCGCATTTTCTTTTTAGGGAAAAATACACTTTTCAGAGGAAATAGTTAAACCAATCTTTACAAATTTAGGGCTAAATCCGCTCGTAATAAAAGAAAAGGCCCCGACACCAGTCGGGGTCCTAAACTTTTCTGCAGACCTTAGGTCTAAAGTTTACTTTGCAGCTTCTGCAGCGGGTGCTTCAGCCTTGACTTCTTCAGCAGCAGCAGGTGCGGCAGCGGCGGAGTCAACAACTTCGACCTTTGCAGCGGAGTCAGCCGGCAGAGCAACAGTGCTATCAGCAACAGCGGATTCTACAGCAGCGCTTTCAGCAACAGGTGCTGCAGCGGCAGGAGCCGGTGCTTCAACTGCGGCAGGTGCGGCAGCTTCTTCAGCCTTCGGAGCCGGAGTGCCAAAGAAGTGAACGTTTGCCAGGAGAATCATCATGCCCCAAGAGAGTACGAGGCCAACGAGCCCCATCACAACGCCAGTGATTGCCATACCCTTGGTATCGGTGTAACCGGTAGCATGGGCAAGAGCGTTAGGCGGAGTGGAAATCGGCATGGACATACCGAGGGAGGAAGCAAAGGCGACAGAAACCAGGAGAGCGGTAACACCACCGAGGCCAACCAGGTTGTCCTGGCAAGCAATGCCAACTGCGCAAAGAATAGGAACGAGGAGAGTTGCAGTAGAGGTATGGCTCATGAAGTTAGCCATGAACAAGCAGATGATACCGCAACCGATCATGAGAGCAACCGGAGACCAGCTTGCAAACGGAATAGTCTTGATCAAGTGAGCGGCAAGACCAGTAGCGTTGAGGCCAACACCGAGAGCAAAGCCACCAGCAACGAGCCACAGAACGTCCCAGCTCATTTCGTTCAAGTCCTTCTTGGTGATAACACCAGTCAGGGCGAACACGGCCATAGGAATCATAGCAATAGCGTTATCGTTGATACCGTGGACACCCTTACCGGTAACCCACAGGAGAACGCAGAGAACGAAAGTGATGTAAACGATGATTGCCTTGGGGCTGGTATCGAACTTGCCAGCACCTTCAATGTTCAGAACCATCTGCTTCATCTTGATGGGGTAAATCTTCAT
The DNA here is from genome assembly GCF_003149045.1 of Fibrobacter sp. UWR4. Classification (NCBI taxonomy): domain Bacteria; kingdom Pseudomonadati; phylum Fibrobacterota; class Fibrobacteria; order Fibrobacterales; family Fibrobacteraceae; genus Fibrobacter; species Fibrobacter sp. UWR4. Next base: position 62,998 of record NZ_QGDU01000016.1, read on the forward strand.
GAGGAGAACCCATGCGATCACCATGAGGATGATAACGTACGGAACACCGAAAGCCATCCACTGACCGAAGGAAACCGGGTTTGCAGCCAGGTCGCCGCGAGCGATAGCGTCGTTCAAAGCACCAAGAGCGATAGCGTTAGGAGGAGTGCCGATCGGGGTACCCATACCACCGATGTTTGCACCAAGAGGAATAGCGAGAGCAAATGCTGCTTTACCGCGGTCATCTTCGTCGAAGAGCTTGAGCACCGGAGCGAGGATGGCGAGCATCATAGCTGCGGTAGCGGTGTTGCTCATGAACATGGAGAACACTGCAGTGATGAGCATGAGGCCGAGAAGCACGAACTTCGGATTCTTGCCGAAGGGCTTCAGGAGCACGCGAGCCAAGTTCAAGTCCAGCTTGTACTTGGTAGCGGCAGCAGCCAGGAAGAAGCCACCCAGGAACAGCATGATGATCGGGTTAGCAAAAGTAGCCATCACAGACTTGTGGCTAATCATGGTAACACCGTCAACACGGAACGGAGAGAGGGCGGAGTCAGACATGGTGATGATCATAAGAACGATCACCAGCATGGAGGTGGACCAAATCGGGAACGGTTGGAGAATCCAGAAGAGAGCGGCCATGACGAATACGCCAATGACGCGGATTTCCAGCGGGTTCAGGATGCCCATGGGGCTTGCTGCGTCGAAACCGAGGGATTCGTACGGCAAGTAGAGAGCAACAACTGCAAGAATTGTTGCAATAACGAATTTGATGAATTTAGCCTTTGTCATAGTGCGCGCAAATTTAGAATAAAAGCACCCCTATGGCAATGTTTGTAACGTTAAAAAAGGCTTCCGATTTTTCGGAAGTCTTTTTTTATCAAAAACGGCGTTTTTTGGCTAATTTAGGCTATTTTGCCAGAAATTTTCCAGAAGCCTGCTGACTTGCCACACGAACGCGGACAAAATACAGTCCAGATTTCGGGATATTCATATGGACTTCGTTCCTGCCGGAGATTGCCTTGCCGGAACTGGAGCTCATCTTCTTGCCATCAAGACCAGCAACTTCAGCCACAAATCGGCTACCGGACAGTTCTGCAGGCACGTTGAAGGAAACATTCACCATGCTACCCTGCTGCACCATCTTCAGACCGGAAACAGATGTTGCCAGCTGAGCTTCAGACTTGACCACCTGAACCTTCACGCTCTTGGAAAGGCTCTTGAGGGCTACCGGCAATTCCTGACCATCAGTCATTTCGACCGTACGTTCGTCTACTGTGACAAACAGGCGATAACCAAGAGCGGCTAGGCGATTCATACCTTCGAAGCCAAGGAAGCCTCTGCGGTTGCTGGTAGCGGAAACTTCAAGATTCCAGGTATAGCCATCTTCAGAAACCTGCTTCATGGACTTGGCCAAATGCTTGCGACCTTCCACAATAGAGAGGTTCACATGATCAGCCATGCTTTCAGGAGGTTCTTCCACCTGAGCCATATCGCCTACGCCCAGGACATTCCAACCATCGGTTCTACCCTTCTCATCCTGAAGGATGGCGCGGATAGCCCAGTCAAACTTGCTGTTAGCCTTGGCAAGAGCACGACGTTTTTCACCAGCGCCTTCAGCATTATCCTTTTGGACGTTCGTTTCAAATACGGGAGTCTTGTCCAAGGAAATCGTCGTATTCTTGTCCGTACGAACCCAAATAGCCTGGTAGGGTTCGAGGAACTTAGGAGCAATATCATAGTCGGCAATATCGGGGAGCCAGCACCAGCCAGAATCCACCGGGTTAGCAATGGTCCAGTTATAGGGATTTGCCACCAGGTTCCAGCCGCTGAATTCATTTTCCAGAACCCATTCTGCAGATTCAGGAACTTCAACGTCTTCACGGATTTCCAGGGCACGGCCTTCCAGAGAACTATACCAACCGCCAGTTACCAGAGAGACTTTATCCTCTTCGCCATAAGTTCTATACTGCCAATATTCACCTACGCTGGAATGTTCATCCCACCAGAAGAACACGGCATCGCTATCGGTCCAGTCCACAGACTTCTTGTCAATCACATCGAGAGCAAGCATCTGCCAACCATCCATAGTAGCAGCGACAATCTTATTTGCAACAACAAAGGAGGTATCAAAGGTGGATTCCTTATAGGCATCCCAGATCGTTCCTGTTAAAACGTAACTGCCCGGAGCCAGGGACGTCTTGGTCCAGCTACTGCTATACGGAGCCTCATCCACATCCACAATCATGGAGTCGATTTCGTTACCCATCACATCCAGCAAATCCAAACGGATCTTAGCCTTGCGATCTACATTAAATTCATTGGTCGCAAAACGGACCTGCATTGCATTTCCGGAAACAAGCAGAGTGGGATCAACAAAGACAATTTCAGTCGTATCGTCAGGAGTATCGTCGATTTTATTGAATACAGCCTTCAGGACGCTTGCAAACAGTCGATCGTTGTACAGGGCGTCTCCGTTCTTAATTTCAACGGTATCACCCTTTTCGGCACCACGGCCTGTGTCGTTATAGAAGTACAGGACTTCCGGAACTTCGTAGCCATCATTAGCAACAACATTCACCACATACCAGGTATTCTCAGAAATATCCTGGGGGAACAGCATGGAGTTGTCATCACCAAACTTACGGGTACGAACTACGGAATCCTGGCCAGCCTCATTCTTGACCATCTGGACAATTTCCACACTACCGCCCTTGGCATCGAGAACGAGACGGTTGTAAGGGCCTTCCAGCGTATCCTTTTCAGAAACTTCGTTATCGCAAGCGGCAGCATCACCCCAAACAGCAGTCAGAGTATTTTCACCATCCTTCAAGCCCTCCATCTTTTCGACATCGAAGGAAGTCATGACTTCATTGGAGCCTTCACTCTTCCAGCCCAGCAAGCAACGATCGCTGGTGTACATACCGCTAGGATAGGAGAGATCTTCGCGTTCAATAGTGTAATCACCATGCTCGAAGAATTCCTTTTCATAAATGACACCTGCAGTATCAGGATTATCGAAAGCAATCATGTAGCGAACCGGAGTTGTAACAACACTGAACTGGATGTTACGCATCTTACGGGGATTCAGCACAATCTTTGCGCCATTCTCAAGGGGATATGTTCTAGACACGCGGTTGTTTACAATAGTGGTATCAAAAGTGTACTCAGCGGATTCAATTGCATAACCCTTATCCACAGCAAGTCTTACCGTAAATTCGAAATCAGCATCCACACTAGGAATAAGCATTTCCCCGTCTACAAAACTATGGGAAATGGTATCCACAACAAATCCATCATCCTTGCTACCAATAGACTGAACCAGACGAACGTCACCTAAGGCGGCTTCGTTTATTTTCATAGTCTCGTTGGAAGCATTTTCCTTATCGAGGATCATGTAAAGCGAATCTTTTTCCGTATAGTAATCTTCGCGGTACATATATTCAGAGATTACATACTTAGAATCAACCGGCGAACAATCGCATCCATCCGCAATCGTTTTAGCAGTATGCCATCCCACGGATTCGCCATTGATAGAATACATCATGGGAACATTAGGCTGATCATCGGAAATTTCTATGCTGTAAATGGCGGTATCACGCCAATCCGTCGGATAGAACCAATCGGAACCCGTTTCACGAGAGAACGTAAAGAAATAAGGAATAGGATCAAACTGAGCAACCAAGTAATGTTCCGTAGGTTCTTTAGGATTATAAGCTTCTACACGGAAGGTCGTATCCGTCCCTATAATCAAACCATAACCCTCTTCCGTCGGCTTATTTGAACGATAGGTTAAGGACTCCAGTTTGTAGCCAGGATTGGGTTCAACATCCACACGGAAAGTCATGGATTCATCGGCAGCAGGAATGGCCAAGGGAGAGGACAATAGGCCATCACCATTCTGTACAAAATCATCGAAGGAATGGGGTCTAGGAACATCCTCTCCACGCTCTTTGTCGTAATAGGATTGCACCAGACTCAATGTTCCATTAGGGATTTCAACTCCTTCATTTGCGATTTCCAGATAAATCTGTCTTAATTCAGGATACTCGTTTTCCCAATGGGAATACATTTTAAAGCCATTGTCTTCATCAATGGTGGCGTTATCCAGAACTTCTTCAGAAAGTTCCCTCGTAAAGTATCTAGCGACATCGCTATCATAATCCGTAGACCATCCCTTGAAAAATCCTTCCGTAGAGTAGATGGAGGGTAACGAAGCCGTCTCCTCGGACGCCAAGGAATGAACGCCTTCCCTCTTCCAGGAATCACCGAAAAACACGTTCATGCCATTAGGCACAAAGGTGATGGTGTAGTCGATAAATTCAACCTTAGGAGAGACATGCATATAAACGACAGGAGTGCTAAATCCATTATTAGCGATCTTCGAGAACGCAAGAATCAAGCTATCCATTACAATCGTTTCATCCCCCTTGAGACTGATAGTCCATTTCCACAAGTTGTCCGATGAATTTCTTCTAATGGAATCCACCAGGCCATCTACAGTTCCGATATAGCGATTCGCCTTCGCAGCAATCACCTTGTCGCTAGTACAGAAATCAAGTGCATTTTCACCATAGCACCCATTAATATTCCGCGCAGTATAATTTTCTTCAAAGCCAACCCACAGGTCAACAGTCCAATCCGTCAGAGCAAAGCCTTTCCCAGTGCGAATTCCAAACTCGGATGTCATATCGGAGTAAGACAAGTCCGTAGGACCTGCAGAATACCTATCATCCGTAAGGATTCCTTTTTCTCCCGAAGAAGTATAGGCATAGGGCATGGCATAAACGTCAATTGAAGACAAGGCATTGGCAAAATAAACATAGGGTAAAGCCTTTACATAAGGGCCTTCACTCACACTCTTGTAGATTACTTGAAGTATATCGGAGTATCCCCTTATGCTTTGATAGATTAACCAGGACAGTTCATTTTTAAAGGATGAAGTCACACTGTAATTGGGGCTAAATTCTAACGGCTCATCGCCACAAATGCTAGCGTCAAGACAATTAAATGCAAAACCATTCAAGCGATAATGTTCAGTTGTTCCAGATTTTACTTGAATGTGAGGAATAAGCTTATTGACATCGGACAACTTTACCTTATTTACCTTGGGTGTGTAGAAAAGAATCTGCTTATCCCCACCATCTTTAAGTTCATAACGGGAGGTTTCATCGTCAATCCAATAGGAAACCACAAATTCCCGATCTTCGTACATGGTATATTGACGATCGTTTTCAAGAATCGAGTCTTTTGACAATACCCCATCCATTACATAATCCCAGTCAAGGGCATTAAATGCGGCAATAAAATCAGGAGACAGTTTTCCTTCGTTTGAAGAGAAAGCAACAAACTGATCCCCCGCATCGGGAGCCATGTAGGGAGCCATAGCCACCTTTTGCGTTACAGTCATCTGGTCAGCCACACGGCTGTAATCCACAGTCAGCATATTTGGCGCATACGGCCTCAGGCGGTTATCATCAACAAATCGAGGATAGTCCTTTCCATCACTCCACCACGACTTATTCAAAACAATCGCATCATTAGAACCCCCTCCTCTTTTACTATACACACCGGCATTCAACGCATGGGCAAAAGCGATAGTCTTCATTGCAGAATCAGAAAGAATTCCATTGTACAAGTATCCGCCTTCCTGCAAGAAAGCTCCTGAAGTCAACAACCAATCTGCATCCATTTCTTCAAGACCGCTTACAGCATTGCGATAATTAAAACAAATACTGGGGAACTCATAGCCTAATTCATTCTCAAAGACCATATTCCAATCTACAACTTCATTATCACTTTCATCATCATAGCGTCCAACAACGCTGGAAACGTTACTATCCTTTACACCAATATGGAAGTTTCCAGCTATAGAAAGGTTTTCTTCCCTTACACGAACATGGCCTACAACAAACCCGGCCAACACACCATCAGGAACGACAATGTCATTCTTCATGACATTGTGGAAAATTTCCATTTTCAGGTTTCCATGCATTGCATTTCCAACCAATCCTCCTACAGCAACATTCCTAGTAGCAGAGACTTTAATCGAACCTAAAACTTCGTTACGATACAACTCCAAAGAGGATCCTTCTCTTCCATCAGCCCCCACTTCGCCACCAATCAAACCGCCAATTTGGGTAGAATCTGTAACAGCAGCGAAGTCAGAAATATTAGCAGTCACATAATCGTTCTTCGCGTTGAGGGCAAGGTTGTTTTCTACATACCCCCAAAGACCACCAATAGCATGGGCACCACGGTTATATGCGGTTCCTATATTAAAGTTAATGGCCACCGTGTCCTCCATGGACGACATGCTACCGAAACTGGTCCCGCCGCCAACAAGTCCACCAACGAACATCTTTTGAAGGAATGTTTCGCCACAAGAGGAAACCGTCCCCCAATCAAGAGTAAGTGATCCTTTATTGTTTTGAAAAGTCAAGTTTTTATCGGCTGATTCACCCACGAACCCACCGATATAATTATCCTCTTCACAAGTAGGGCTTACGATAACCTTTGACGTCACGTTCCGTACATGCGCATAACCACTTAACGACGAACTACCGAACAAGCCTCCCATTCCGCTTCCACGTCCAAGGGTAACCTCAACGGATCCTCCCTCATATTCAAAGTTTCTAACGGAAGTTGTAGCTTTTCCGACAACGCCACCTTCAACTCGATTACGGAAAGCTTCAGATCTAATTTCTGGTCCATCCATACTTTCAAAATTATAAGAAACACTTGCGGCATTATTCACGCCCACAGATACCGCAGAAAGGTTGATGTTTATGAACGAGGAAACTTCAGAAGTTACCGCAGCTACACCACCCAATTTTGAAGAACTAGATATGGCGAGTACGTTACCAATTACGTTGGAATACTCAGGAAAAACAGCATCAGGAGTAGCCACGTCCGTACTAGTCACAGTCACGTTCTTGAAAGAGCCACCGTTTGCAAAAGACACCACAGAACCTACGTCCATACCATAGACCTTAGAGTTCTTTACCGTCACATTTTCAAAGGCAACGTTTTCACTCTTGACAGCGATTACTGCAGCACTTGCTGTTGTCGCTTGTTCGTCATCCGGCAGGCGAGACATTACATAGGCGTTATCGAAAGTAATATCCTTAATGGTACCATTGCTAATCGTATCGATAAGGCCCACAGAAGTCATTTCCAGATCACCAATGGAGCAATAGTTCGAAATAGTCTTGTTATTACCATTAAAGACGATCGATACATCATAGCCATCCACTTCATACACAAGTCTGATGGGAGGCACGTAGGAGCAGGACGGCGATCCATCCCTGCCAACAGAGGGTTCATCGAAGGTGATGTCGGAACCTAGGTTAACCTCATATACGGTAAAAGACCCCGGCTCATACATTGTATGGGCATAGCTCACTTCCGAGACAACCTCTTCCCAGGACAATGAACCATCCGTTCCCTGGGTGATATTACAGATCAACCTGCTAATAGTGCCCGTAGCTTCGTCACCGACATCAGGTACTTCCTTCAGTCCGCATTCCACTTCAAAGGAATTTGCGGCAAAGCCTATGCCAGCCATCCCAAGGACCAGCATGCCAAACAATTTCGAGATCTTTTCCATAAGACTCTCCTTTGTAAACTTTTACACCCAAAGCGGGAGATTTTAACATCAATTTAACTATTTGTAAGAAAATTTTAAAGTATTCGGAAGCGTTTCATAGGGCAAATTAAACTCCTGTTTACAAAGATGGCCGCCCTTTCGGACGGCCTATTAAGGAGTAAGTTTTTTTTGAATCCTACTTGACCATCACCTTGGCGGATGCCATCTGGCTTCCCACCTTCAGCTGGACGAAGTAGAGACCAGACTGAGGAACCTTCAGATTCAGGCTGTTGGAGCCTGCAGTTGCCTTGAAGCTACCAGAAGCGATCTTCTTGCCGTTCACCGTAACCAGGGCATAGCTTGCATTAGCGCCAGCCAGGCTTTCGGGGGCATTAAAGCCAACCTTCAGGCCATCGGCCACCTGGGCCACAGCAAAGCCGCTCATCTTGCTGGGAGCGAGGGTGGCGGCAGGTGCCACACGAACCTTGGCTTCGGTTGTATTCTTGGTCAGAGCAACCTTTACAGGTGTACCAGCCATCACTTCCTGAGTCTTGCCATTGATGGTCACGGTCATGGAAAGGCCAGCCTGGTTCAAGGCATCTACACCTTCGAAGCTCAGTTCAGCATCTCTACCGGTTGCAGCAGAGAGTTTCATCGTCCATTCGTATTCATCGGCAACGGTCTTCACGCTCTTGGCGAGCTTATTCTTGCCATCCATAATGGCCAGGCGAACATAGTCACCCATACCCATGGGAGCCTTATTCAAAATTTCCACATTGGCACCTGCACCGATCATATTCCAGGAGTCAGACTTTCCGTTGCGATCCTTCAGTACTGCAAGTACACTCCAGTTCTTGGCAGAAGCCTTGCGGGCGACCCCCTTACGAAGGGCAGTCATTTTTTCGACAACAGTTTCTTCCTTCTTTTCGGAACCGAAGAACGGAGTTGCAGCCACAGTCACCTGGGTCTGATGAGCCACCTGGACCCAGACAGCTTCGTAAGGCTTCAGCACGGTAACAGGATCATAGGCGCCAGTTTCTGCATTCCAGCCACGAACCTGCAGAACGTCCTTATTATTCAGCACGTCTTCCAGATCGATCATCCAACCCGTAGGATTGGAAACCATGTTCCAGCCAGAATAGAGGCTATCCAGATTCCAGACAAATTCACTGGTAGCAGAACCTTCGCGGAGAGCAATGGGTGTTCCTGCGGAGGTGCCATACCAGAAGCCGCGAGTGGCTTCAAAGTCTTCACCTTCGAATGCACGGTACTGCCAGTATTCGCCAATGGGGTTCTGTTCATCCCACCAGTAGATGCTGGTCTTGGATGCCAGATCAGCCAAGTCACCATCAGCTTCAGCCATGGAAATCATCTTCCAGGACTTAGGCGCCATGGCAATTTCTGCCGCAACGGTGTATTCGCCGGCATCAACAGATTCACTTTCAATACCATTGTCAACCACAACCTTCACGGAATGATTACCCAAAGGTGCAGGAGCCAAAACCCATACGTCTTCCAGGACTTCTGTTTCCAGGGAATCTGCAATGAGATACTTCACGCTATCATCGAGAACCACATAAGCGACAGTCTTGATGCTGGGGTTTTCAACTTCAATTACGTAAGCCACGCGAATTGCATTACCTTCACCAGACTGTTCTACGCCCTTTTCAGACATAACCTTCACGCCGGTAGCGACAACCGGGGCGTCGCTGGAACTGGACTCAGGCGGAACATGGCTAGAGCTAGATTCCGGAAGTTCAATTGCAGAGCTGCTAGAGCTAATGGATACAACCGGCAGGGAATCAAACACGGCAACGTACGTTACAGCGCCAGTCACAGTGGAGAATTCCTGATTCCAATGACTAAAGGTATAGGTGTATTCATCGGTATCTTTGCGAGTGGGGTTAATCAAGCCGCCATGGGATGCTGCAGTCTTACCATTTTCGACCCACACCACCACAGGTTCCTGGCCATCGCCCATATCGAAAGACACCTTGAACTTCACATTGGCGGTAACAGTAGTATCACTCTTGACAACCAGAGAAGAGAGACTCCATGAATCCAGCTGGACATCCTCTGCGGACTTATAGGCCGGATGAGTCACCCTGGAACCGTAATCCATCACGACGGTTTCAAGGACAGCACCATCGTAATCCTTATAGGTTACAGTGTACTGCTTCTTAGTAGAATCGTATACTGCGGTATATTCCAGGTCCTTAGCCGGCATGGTTTCGTACTTTTGGCCTTTCCATTCCTTGAAGATATAGGTCATGGAATCATTTTCGGCCTTAACGCCAGCGGTGGGCAGTTCGTAGGCAGTGCCATACTTCACACCGAGAGTGCTGTAAGCTTCAGAACCATCCGGATTCACAAAGGATACGGTATAGACAATGGTATCATATACCGGATAAATATTCAAATCTCTTGTGACATTCTTGTATTCATCAGAATCCCAGCCAACAAACTTCAGACCTTCGACTTCGATGTACTTTGCATTACCGCCCATCTTTTCCAGCTGTTCAGGAACGGGAACGGACTCACCATAACGCATGTGGTCCCAATGATATGCGACCCAAGGCGTTTCAACATCATTTTCTCGATGTCCCCAGAATTTCACCACGTATTCGATGGTATCAAATACAGCGTGAACAACCATATCAGATGTAACATTTTCTAAATCGGCTTCCTTGTCCCACCCATTGAATTCCAGGCCAGCAACAGATGGAGCGTCCGGGAGAACAGCTGCTTCGCCTTCACCTACATACTTTGTATCATAAAGATTTGTTTCTTCTTCATCCAGGAAGAACATGACTGTATATTTTTGAACATCGGTTGTCGGCTTTTCGTTCTTTTTAACAAAACGAGGCAAAGATTCATCTACATCCTTATCGAAATACCACACCATGTCATCGGAAGTTGTAGTAAGCGGTTCATTCAACAAGCTAGCGAAGCTCTTACCTTGCATTTCAGATGCAAGCGCAGTACCATTCTTATTGGCATTATCACCATAAGTACTGGTAGCCCCATTGCGAATGGTATAGGAAATACTTTCCTGAGTTTTCCAATCCGTAATTTCAGAGCCAATACTGCTAATATCACTTTGGGTCAGGAAACCAAAAGCATCGACATCCGTTTCCTCCCCATAATGATAGTTGGAAAGAATCTTGTAACTGGAGGTCAGGCTACCTAAACCCAGCAGATAGCCGACCTTAGTAAGATTCCCGCTACCATTTACCATAATGTCACTTACGCTATAGGTTTTCTGGATAACCATTTTAGCAGTAGTATTTTCATAACGTCCCACAAGGCCACCAACAAACAGAGAGTCCCCAACATACTTGGATTCAGCCTGAACATTGATATTGCCATAGATACCGATTTTTTCGGCATTGTTGATTTCGCGGCAATAGCCGCAAAGGCCACCCAGACGAACGCCCTTCTTTACGGATCCAGCAGGAGCAGATTCCGCCATGGCGCTATATGTAATCAGGTCACCTCTTTTAGAAGTTTCGGAATCCTTAACGGAAACTGCAATGTCCTTGAAGCCAATAGGCTTACCACCACTAGCGCCAAGATACAGACCAACAACACCACCTGCATAGATTTCGTTTAAGCTATCCTCCACGGCAACGCTCCCCGTAAAGGACAATGCAGAAAGGTTAATCCCCTTATTGTCTCCTACGTTCATGGAACCGACAATACCCCCCACAAACAGAGTATCATGAGTCGTCTTAACCTTGGAAACAATCTTTACAGAGGAAGTATCTTCCTTAAGGGCCTTGGGCTCCACAGCAAAGCATGCTGCACCAGCGATACCGCCCATATAAACCTTGGCATGAAGTCCCGATACAGCTACATCGGAACCGGCCAATTCCATGGAGCCCTTGGATACGGACTTTTCAATAGCCAGATAGTCCTTATCCGTAGAAGCACTTGTGCAATTGCTGCTAAAGCCCAGGATACCGCCTGCAAAATAACGATAATTTCCTGCTGTAGCCAAGGAATCCTTGAGGGTAATATCGGCAACACTGCGGGCAATATTGAGCCTAGACTGAGGAAGAACGGAATCGCGGCCAACCAAACCACCTACCGCGATATCATCCAGGGAGGAAGCATTCCCAATTTCGCCTGTAAAGGAGCTGTTTTCCAATTTCAAGACGCAGGTATCTGCTGCAATCGGTGAATTATTTATATAGAGGAGGGAGGAATACCCAACGATACCACCCATGGCACTACCGCCAGAAATACTCGTTTTTTCATCATTTTCGCTAATCACTTTAAGGCCCGTATAGGTATCCAGGCTGGCAAATATCATCCCCACGACGCCACCCAAGGCGGAGCGATGACCGCTTGCATTGTCGCGAACCGTTACAAGAACCGTATCTGCAGTCAAGGATGCGTCGGTCTTTGCCCCATTGCTACGGGTAGACACGCCTGCAATACCGCCCAGGAACACACTGTAGGGCGTAGCAAGATCAACCTTGCCGGATCCAGCATAACCGGTGGTAATAGGCAGAGAGTTGGTAATGGAGATACTTTCTGTAGCACGAGAGTTTGCAACAGTCGAATTGATTGCCAGGCCAGCCACACCACCTGCAAAAGGGGCGTCGATGGTCACATTGGATAGTTTGATGGATTTTACGGAAGCAGAATCCACAATACCTGCCAAAGTTCCTACCGGATAGTAATCCTTGCCATTCTTGCTAGAACCCTTAACGGAAATTTTTACCCCGTCAAAACCTATATTGAGGAAATTGCCTTTCTTAACTTCGGAGATAAATCCCACAGAACCGGTCATTTTTTCGGTTTCATAGCAGAGATTCTTAATGGTATAGCCATTCCCCTGAATTCCCTTACTGTCCACAGCAGGCAAAGGCTTATGGGGATTGACGCACGTCCCGGCTTCGTCAAAACCAGCCAAATCCAGGTCAGAACCCAAATTAAGGTCCGTTACCATAGAGGTGGGGTCAATCCAATTTTTCGTCAAGAGAGTGTTAAGATTTTCCGGAGTATCCTTAAAAGAGGCTACGCAATGGGCCGTGGTAGCTACGGGACCAACACCTGAGGCTAAATAGGTGCCGTAAGCATTGGAATAAGCGCTGTAAGTGACGCCATTCACAGAAAAAGAGCCTTTTACATCCGTACAGGCATAAGCATCCTGAGTCAAGTAATAGGTAGCGTAACCATACCCATAACCACCGACAGAAATGAGATTGTAATATCCACTTCCGTTAACAGCGGATGCTGCACCGGCCAAGAGCAGCAGGGAAGCCCCAATAGTAGACAATCTTAATTTCATAGTATTCCTCATGGAAACAATTTTTTACAAAATAAAGATATGCTTTTTTCCGCAATTTATCACGTGACGAACGTCAAATGATATTCCATTGTGACATGGAACAACCCCCAAAAGCCCCTGCAACCCGCACAATTCCAAACAAATCGCTAATCCATTGAATATCAACAAGTTAGCAGGTTTGAATAATATCACATTTTTGTAACAAATACCTTGCAACCTGCAGGAACTAATATTAAATTGTAAACAGAACTTTAAATATCAACCATCCATCAAGGAAAATTATGTTCAAGAAGATTCTGGTCGCAGCCCTCATGGTTGCTAGCTTCTCTTTCGCACAGCTCAACTTCGGTGCACACGCAGCCCTCAATATGAGCAATTTCTGGGGCGATGACGTTAACGAACCCGAAATGGGAGTCGGTTTCAGCGCTGGTCTCGGCATGAAGCTCTCCTTCCCCCTGCTGCCCATCACCCTGGCTCCGGAAGTCTTGATCGACATGCGCAACGTTGACGCAGGCAACGACGTTACCATCACCGAATGGGCATTGGACATTCCCGTCCTGGTACGTCTTTCCCTCCTCCCCATCCTTTACCTGGAAGCAGGTCCGGTTGTCGCTCTTAATTTGAGCTCCACCGCAGAAGCTGATGGCGTTGAAGTTGACCTGGACAAGCTGGGCATTGAAACCAACACTCTCGAACTGGGCGTAGCTTTCGGTATCGGTACCGGCATTGTTCCCTTCGTGGACATCGACTTCCGCGTAAACCTGGGTCTCACCAGCTGGGCAGGTGTTGATTCCGGCCTCAACAGTACCGAAGATATGGATATGCAGACCCTGCAGTTCGCCCTGGGCGCAACCTACTGGTTCTAATTTTTCCTAAAACTCTCAGATCTTTCCCCAACATCAAAGGAGACTAATAATGATTAAGAAGATCGCTCTCGCTGGTGCTCTCGCAGCAACCGCATCTTTCGCAACTTGGGACAAGTTCCCCGTTCTGGAAAACCACAAGGGCCAGGCCAAGGTTGGCGTGACCTACGACATGCAGGGTGACTACAGCGACCTCGGCATTTATGCAGGCGCTCGCTACACTGTGATCCAGGGTCTGGAACTGGGCCTGAAGATTCCGTTCCGCTTCTACTCTGACTTCGACGGCAACGATCTGAAGCAAGACGGCCTTGGCAACATCCCTCTCATGGTTCGCTACCAGTTCATGCCCGTCATGAACGCATTCGTTGACGTGAACCTCCCGGTTGGTGACGACTCCTACAACGAAGAAGGCGCATGGGGCTTCCACGCTGGTGTGCAGTACTCTCAGGGCTTCGGCATGGTTACTCTCGGTACTGAAGCCGGCTTGACCATCACTACCGAAGGTGACGACGAAGTTTCTCCTCCGTGGAACCTGAACGTCGGTGCAGAAGCTGACTTCACTATCGGCGGCCCCGTTACCCCGTACGTTGGTGCAGATTTGAACGTCCTTCTGGGCGAATACACCCACGATGGCGACGAAATTCCGGGTTCTGACGAAAGCGGTACCCTCGGTCTGTGGATCTACGTCGGTGCTGGCTATGCCATTAACGAACAGATTGGTCTTGACCTCTCCTTCGGTTTTGGCCTGGGTGAAGACTACTACGGCAAAGACACTCCGATGTCCATCGACTTCAACGCTTCTTTCAAGTTCTAATGAACCCCGTTCAAAAAGTCCTTGGCTAGCGTCTTGGGCTTTTTGTTCACAAAAAACTTAAGAAACTTAAGTTTTACAAGAAGCACTCGGCATTAGCCGAGTGCTTTTTCTAATTTGTTGATGTTGGAATTTATGGAGATTCATATGTTCAAGAAAATCGCAATCGTCGCAGCCATGGCTGCAACCGCCTCCTTTGCCACCTGGGACTTCTATCCGGTGCAGGATGCAGGCAAGGCATCCTTCAAGGCAGGACTTTATTACGATGCCGATGACGACTGGAGCCAGGCAGGCCTCAAGATTGGCGCTCGTTTTAGCGTGATCAAGGGTCTGGAAATTTCCTTGCAGAGCTTTGGCTACCAGTTCTGGGGCGAAACCGACTGCGGAGGCTGCGCCAACGGCGGTAACGGTCTTACCGACATGACTCTGGGCGTCCGCTTTGAAGTCGCCCCCATGGTAACCGCATTCCTTGACCTAAACCTCCCCACCGGTAACGATGACTACGATGGTCTTGGCACGACCCGTCCCACCAATGACGAACTTTCCCTCTACATGGGCGCACAGTTCTCCCTGCCCACTGGCGTGAAGGGTTTTGACTTTGGCGCTGAAGGCGGTATCTACTGGGGTTTTGAACACGACAATCACGAACGCGGTCTGGACATCCACATGGGTGCCGAAGCCCGCTACGAAATCCCCACCGTCAAAGGTCTGGCACCTTACATGGGTCTCCAGCTGAAGTACCGCTTGACCGAAAGTGAATACGAAAGGGATAAAGACAACCACGACTACGGCTATGACGACAATGGCACCACCCAGTTCAATCTCTGGCTCGGTGCAGCATTCGCCATTGACCCCATGATTACCGTGAAGGCACACCTGATCTTCCGTAACGAAGATTACGAAGGTGCCAACGACGACGGAAACATCCACCGTATGGATGGCGAAGCAACCGGCGTCTACATGGGCTGCGAACTGTTCTTCTAATTATGACGCAGGGGGCAGAGCCCCCATGCATCATTTAACATCGTAGGCGGGGACGGGCAGGCTTGAGTTTTCCTTCATGGCCTTGTCGAGGGCAGCGGACTTGGCAGGGTCCAACCACCAGTAAACCGGAATAGCGTCTTCGCGGTTGAAGTTGTCCAGTACCTTTTCCGGCATGCCGTAGCGGTTCCAGTACAAAATGCGATGGTGATCGCACTGCCACATGAGAACATAGGGAACGATTTCCGCCAGACGGTTATCCAGCGCCTTCAGGATTTCGTTGCGCTTGGCCAGATCGAATTCCGTCTTCTGCAGGTTAATGAGGCTATCCACCACAGCGTCCTGGAGACCACTCAGGTTGTTGGTTCCCTTCTGATTTGCAGTTTCAGAGGACCAGCTGGCTTCAGGATCGCGAAGGCGACCTGCGCCCCAATTCACCCAGTAGAGGTCAAAGTCGGCATCGTCCAGACGCTTGCGCAGAGTGCTCTGGCTCATCTTCTCGATAGTAGCCACAACGCCAACCTTCTTCAGGTCTTCCTGGAAGAGAGTCAAGTGGCGGAGATCTTCACTGCTAGTGATGAAATTAATCTTGAAAGGCTTACCATCCTTTTCCAGCACACCTTCGGCATTTACCTTATAGCCAGCTTCTGCGAAAAGGGCGCGGGCTTCGTCCGGATTATAACGATACTGCGGGGCATTGGGATTCTGGTTGTTTTCCCAAAGGTCCGGATAGTAGCTGTTCAGCAGGAAGTATTGACCGTACATGTATTTTTCGTTCATGGCTTCACGGTTCATCAGGAGGGACAGAGCCTTGCGAACGCGAACATCCTGATATTCCGACTTACGCAAGTTAATAGCCATACCCTGGAACCCGATAGGTTCCTTGTTGTAGATACGCTGCTTGACGGCCCAACCCTTCTGGACTGCGTCAAAGTCGGTCTGCTTCATCCAGATACTGCTGGTATAAATAGCGTAGGCATTGAAGTCCTGTTTCTTGAAAGCTTCCAGAGCCTTGGTCTGGTCGTTCATAAAGCGATAGCGAATCTTCTGGAAGTTGTACTTACCGCGGTTCCAGTTCTTCTTGAAGCCCCACCAGTCTGCACGGCGGGCCAACTCCACGTAACGATCTTCACGGAAGGTCTTGATCTTGTAGGGACCGCTAACCACAGGGAATTCATAACGAATCTGGTTAAAGTCCTTACCCTGCCAAACATGCTTGGGGAAAGCCAACATACCAGCAGCTTCCCAGAAGTTGCCCCAGTGAGTTTCCTTCGCCACCATCTTGATGGTCTGGGGATCAACCACTTCCGGACGGTCAAAGCGGGAAAGTCCCACCTTGAAAATGGGAGTCAGATTCTTCTCGTCCATGATGACGTCGTAATAGAACTGGATGTCTTCGGCGGTAACGGGCTTTCCGTCACTCCACTTGGCGCGGGTATCCACATGGAAGGTAAAGGTGCGACCATCCTCCCCCACAGTCCAGCTGTCAGCCAGAACGCCCACTTCGCGGTCTTCCGTGGTGTGGAGGGAAACTAGCGGTTCGTACATCATGCCCATCAACTCTGCGGAGAAACTGTTGTAGTCTTCCCACATGTTAAAGGACTTGGGCATGGCAGATCCCCACAAGGTAATGGCACCGCAGGGGCGAGCATCCTTACTGGCAATGGGGTCAAACTCGCCCGTTGCTTCGGGATCGTCCGCAATAGCCGGGCAGTCCGCTTCGGAAACAGCAGCAGAATTCTTCTTGGAAGAATCCTTGGAATCATTGCAGGCGGCAAGGCCAAAAGCGAGAGCCGTTACAACGGCAACGCTCAATACGTTCTTATAAATCTTCATAGTTCGTCTCAAATAAAAAAACACTGGATTGCCACGCCGCTTCGCTCCTCGCAATGACGGCGGGCTTGTATAAAGCGCAATCCATTAAGGCAACCCTGCGTGGCGGGCAACCGGTTTTACCTTCACCGGCGCAGGCTTATTCGCTTCTTCTGCAGCCGTAGCCGCATCTTCGGCCAGGAGCATTTCCAGGCTGACACGGGCGGCTTCCTGTTCGGCAGTCTTCTTGTTGGGACCAACCCCACGACCATAAGTCTTGTCATTGATATGGACTTCCGTGGTGAATTCCTTCTGATGTTCCGGACCGGTTTCACCGATTAGCACATACTCCGGAGAAGTACGGCGCTTGCCCTGCAGGTATTCCAGAAGGGCGCTCTTGTGGTTCACGAAATCGTTGGCGACGATAATGTCCTTGATGCGGGGGAAGTGGAACTTGTTCAGGATGGCACGGACTTCTTCCAGACCACCATCCAGATACACGGCGCCAAGAACGGCTTCGTAGGCGTCCGCCAGAATGGTTTCCTTGCCACGACCCGACATTTTCATTTCAGCCTTGCCGATACGGATGTACTCGTCCAGGTCCCATTCCTTACTAGACTGGGCACAGGCATGGCCAGACACGATGGCACTCTTGCGCTTGGACAAGTCACCTTCAGGATCGTTGGGATAATTGCGGTACAAATACTCGGTGGTCAGCATGTTGAGCACGGAGTCACCCAGGAATTCCAGACGTTCGTTGTTGTTCTCGTAGGGCAGGTCCTTGCCCATGAGGAAAGAACGGTGGACCAGGGCGTGAGCCAGCAGTTCCGGATCCCTGAATCTGTACCCAAGCTTCGCCTCAAGCCCGCCTTCGGACTTCTGGCGAAACCAGAGTTTTAAAACCTTATGCAATAAGTTTTCGTTTTCCAAATGTTACTCCTATTCATGCGGATACTACCGCCTGTGATAAAGGGAAAATTAAAAAATTAACGTCACTTCGTTTAGGATAAAACAGCCGATGCCGAAACAAGTTCGGCATGACGCTCAAAAAAAAACGGCCCCGGTTTTATACCGGAGACCGTTTTCAATTCCTTAGAATCGAGAGACTTAATTAAGCCTTCTTGGATTCGATGAAGGCGACAACGTCAGAAACCTTCTGGAACTTTTCTGCGTCGGAGTCGAGGATTTCGACTTCGAATTCGTCTTCGAGAGCCATAACCAGTTCGACGCGGTCGAGAGAGTCTGCGCCGAGGTCGTTGCTGAATTCGGATTCAGGCTTCACATCTTCAGCCTTAACTTCGAGCTTGGCAACGATAACGTCGGTTACCTTCTTAAAAATTTCTTCGTTCATTTGATACTCCATTTTAGGATTTTAGTGTTTGAGTTTAAATTTAGTAAAAAAATCTTATGCGTTCAAGCCCCCGTCAACGCCCAGTACCTGTCCGGTAATGTAGGATGCGTCGTCGGATGCCAGGAATGCAACAGCCTTGGCCACGTCTTCCGGGTTACCAATACGCTGCAGAGGAATGCTTGCTGCGTACTTTTCCTTGGTAGCGTCGTCCATCTTGGCAGTCATGTCGGTGCCAATGAAGCCAGGAGCAACAGCGTTCACGGTAATGCCGCGGGAAGCGAATTCCATGGCGTTGGACTTGGTCATGCCGATCACGCCAGCCTTGGCACCGGCATAGTTAGCCTGGCCTGCCTGACCGCGGATAGCGTTGATGCTGGTAATATTGACAATGCGGCCTGCGCGCTTGCCCATCATGGTGCGAGCCACGGCGCGGGTGCAAAGGAACACGGAACGGAGGTTGGTCTGGATGACGGCGTCGAAGTCTTCGTCCTTCATGCGCATCAGGAGACCATCGCGGGTAATGCCAGCGTTGTTCACGAGAATATCAACGGTGCCCATGTCAGTGATGATCTGCTTGAACACGTTCTGCACGGTTTCGGAGTTGCCCACGTCGCAAGCATAGCTCTTGACCTGCACGCCCAGTTCGGCGCTCAACTGGTTAGCCAAGTCTTCCTTGACGGAAGTGGAAAGGATGGCAACGTCGGCACCTTCGCGTGCAAGTTCTGTAGCGATGGCCAGACCGATACCACGGGAAGCACCAGTAACGATGGCTTTCTTACCTGTAAGTTTACCCATTTGATAGTTCCTCATAAATTAAAAGTTTAGCAGTCAGGTGCGAGGTCGGTCGCCTTCGGCTCCCTTTGAGGTATGAGGTTAAAGCCTAACAACCTCAAAGCGAACGTAGTGAGCGACCTCATGCCTCAAGGCACGAAGTGCCGACCTATTAGCCCTTCAGGGCTGCAAATGCTTCGATGGTTTCGACGGGGGTGACCTTCACGTCGCGGCTGATCTTGCGCATGAGACCCATGAGAACCTTGCCGGAACCCACTTCAACACCCTGAGTGACACCCAGAGAGATAGCCTTGTTCATGCAGTCGTTCCAGCGGACCGGGGACACCAGCTGGCGGACCAGCAGGTCTGCAATTTCCTTGCCGGAGGTGACAGGTTCAGCAATCACGTTAGCGATGACCGGCTTAGCCACATCGTTGAAGGTAGTCTTTGCAATAGCTTCGGCGAGACCCGGCTGAGCGAACTGCATCAGCGGAGAGTGGAAAGCGCCGGACACTGCCAGAGGAATGGCCTTGATGCCAGCAGCACCGCAGTTTTCGCAGAGCTTGGCAACGCCTTCCTGAGCACCAGACACGACGATCTGGCCCGGGCAGTTGATGTTGGCGGGAACCACAACCCCTGCATCCTTCACGGATTCGCAGAGTTCCAAAATCTTGGATTCTTCCTGGCCCATGATAGCGGCCATGGCACCGGGGTTCTTGGAACCGGCAGAGGCCATGAGTTCGCCGCGGGTGCGGACCAGGCGGAGACCGTCGGCAAAGCTGAAGCCGCCGGCAGCGTAGATTGCAGAGTATTCACCCAGGGAGTGACCTGCAACGTAGTCAAATTCAAAACCTTCGGACTTTAGGAGTTCCATGACCATTGCGGACACGGTGAAAAGTGCGGGCTGAGTATTGTCAGTGCTCTTGAGAACATCTTCCGGACCTTCAGCCATAAGCTTGGACAGAGAGAAGCCGAGAATTTCGTCAGCTTCCTGCATGATCTTCTTAGCAGGTTCAAAAGTAGAAGCGAGAGTCTGGCCCATACCGACGTACTGTGCGCCCTGGCCAGGGAAAAGAAGAATAGTCTTGGACATTGTTATTTCCTTAGTGTAAACAACGACTTGTAATATACGTCACAAAATTACAAAAATCATACCGCAAACAGGAGGGTCAAGTTCAAATTCAATGATATAAAAAGGTGTCTAAAGACTTACGTCACCAAAAAGGCTATCTCTTTGAGCATCAAAGGATTAAGCGCATCAGAACAAGGTCAAGGATTTTATATTTTACGCAAAACATCATCGGGACGGGCCTAGCCCTGGAGCCTTTTTGTTGAAAGTTTATATCTTTTTTTCTGGGAATAAATTAGGAGAACATATGAAAAATTCTTTTCCGAGTGTCATTCTGAGCGTAGCGAAGAATCTAGCGATGTTGTCTATCGCCGCGATCATGCTTATTGCCTGCGGTGGCGATAACGGCTCTAGCGCCAAGGACGAAGATTCCTCTAGCAGCGTTGCTGACGAGGAAAAATCCTCCTCTAGCACCAAGAATGGCTCCTCTAGCGATAAGGAATCCTCCAGCTCTGCTAAGGAATCCTCCAGCTCGCAGAGCAAATACGTCTGCGACATTTACACCTTGGCTGACGCATTGAGCTGTAAGTGTGACGAAAATCGCGAAGGCAAGCTTTCTTACAACTACGACAGCAACGTGGAGCTGGTCTGCATCCATGACGCCGAACTGAACAAGTGGGGCTGGATCGTCAAGAAGGACGAATCTTCTTCCTCCAGCGAAGCCAGGAGCAGCTCCAGCTCTGCAAAGAGCAGCAGCTCTTCCAGCGTCATCCTGAGCTCATCGAGCGAAGTATCCAGTAGCTCAGTCAAGAGCAGTTCTTCTGTTGCTTCGAGCTCTAGCGCTAAGTCTTCCTCCAGCTCGGTGAAGTCCTCTTCCAGCTCAGCCAAGAGCAGCAGCTCTAGCGCAAAGTCTTCCAGCTCTAGCGTGAAGGTCTCTTCTAGCAGTAGCGAATACGTGCCGTTTGATCATAAAAAATACTTAGCTCCTGAAATGACTGTTGGCCCTGATAGGTACAAACAGTTTACCGATTCCCGTAATGGCCGTAGCTATTACTACATCACTATTACCGGAAAGGATACCAGCGGTAATGCCAATTCTGTGACCGTCATGGCAGAAAATTTGAACATCGGTGAAATGATTCGTGGAAGGAAAAATCAAGAAGACGACTCAAAAATCGAACGTTACTGCTATGATAATGACACTACCAATTGCGACAGGTATGGCGGCCTGTACCAGTGGGCAGAAATGATGGACTTGCCCAGCGAATGCAATACAAAGAGCTGCGCAGATCAGATTAAGGAAAATCACCAAGGAATTTGCCCGACCGGTTGGAGATTGCTGACCTACAATGATATGTATACAATTGTAAATGCTGATGGAAATAAATATGGCATTGAAGGTGTTCGTGCAATTCCGTTTGGTGGCTATAATACCACAGGCTACTCCTTGGTTGGCGCAGGATACCTGTGGAATTCCGTATTCAAAAATGTTGATTCCATAACATACTGGTACTATCCAGAAGAGGATGTGGTTGAAGAATCGTCTCCTGTTGGCGCAAAAGCTTCGGGAACTAGTGTTTCTGGTACAGATTTTATGTTTTATGCTCAGTATAAAACACAGGGTATGTCCGTCCGTTGTGTAATGGTGGAATAGTCCCCAACTCCTAATAAACAATTCCAAAAAAAATAATCTATAGGGAACCCTCCATAGAGGGCTCCCATTCCCAAGTTTAAACAATAACGACGCACGTCGTGCGTCCCAAGGCTAATCTCATGTCTAAATAGCGTGCTAAACGAGCGTCGCAAAATCAAGTTCACTTGATTTTATGACCGAGTGACGCCGCTAACGCCGAAGGCGTTCAATGAACGAAAACTCCCGTAAGTCCTCCAAGAACACCTCTTCCAAGGCTAAGAAATCCTCCAAGAAAAATTTCAAGATTGAAAATCTCGAACCCCGTTTGCGCTAAGCGCCTCCCGCTGCGGCTCGGATATGAAAACAGACTTGTCTGTTTTCGCATCACTCGCCTTGTCGGTAGTGATGATGGATGCCGCCTCCGGATTCAGGGTGGAAAAACTGGATGCTTACGTAGAACAATTTGAAAGTCTGTCTGCGACAATCGGTGATGAAGTTACAAAGGCTATTGATTCCATTTCAAGCT